>NZ_MLCB01000106.1 GCF_001890925.1 Planktotalea frisia | reverse complement strand
TCAGACAATTTCCGCGTCATAACCCATGAAAAAATTCGGGTTTTGGGGTAGCAGCGGTATAATGCAGGTTCCTCGGAGCAGGCGTCAGTATTAAAACATAACATTAAATGGTGTTCACAACCCGAAATAACAATTATTTTGATCCCTTGATGGAGCTTTCCTACAGCTTTTGCGATCAACACTTTTTAAAAAACTCCCATAATTCGGGTTGAATTTTTTGCCTCGATGAACGCTGACGGCAGGACCGTGTTGTTGTCATCGCCTTGTTCCACCTGATCGCCAAACATCAAGAAGGGACATCGACGTTTGGTCTTTGACGTCGGCATAAACCGCAACACTCAACGGAACTTTGCCAAGCGTCTCGCCCATCGAAATTAGATCGCCATTCTCGACTTCGCGATACACCATACTGTAGGGAAGCCAACCAACGCCGATACCCTTCAAAACGAGTTCTTTGATTCCACTGGAAAACGCTGTTTCGCAAACGGGATTAGAGCAAAGTCGGGGTGTCCCGAAGTGACGCTCTTCGACGCTAAGAACTTCTCCAAAATAGCTTTCTTCTGGATAAACAATGGCGGGTGTACTGGACGGAATATCCCCGTTGGCCTTGACTGAATATCGCAATCCTCCCCCAACGACGGGGACAAGATAGTCTACGCCCCAAAGCTCACGTCGAATACTGGGTCCAAAGGGTAGGGGGGTCGCGCCTTTGGCTTCGTAACAAAGCAGCATAGTAGTGTCGCCGCGTAAAAACATGGAGACGCAATCGCGAAGATTCGCTGCACGAAGTCGGAACTTTATCGCGGGAAAAAACTGCTTTGCATGGAGGGCCATGTCGGGAAACGTGGAAAAGACTGGGGCATGTTGAGCTGCAATTGAAACGGTTGAGCTGGCAGGATCGAACTGCGTGATCTTTCCCTTTAGATCGCGAATACGGCTCACCAGCGCACGTATTTCAACCTCGTTTGATGCAAGTGAGTGGCTTACTTCAATGCTGTTCGCACCGCGTTCCAAAACATCCACACCAAGCCAATCTTCAAAGCTGCGAATACGTCTGGAAAAAGCGGGTTGCGTAATATTGCGACGTGCAGCTGCGCGGGTCAGATTGCCCTCTTCTAACAAGACCAATACATCTTCCAGCCATTGCATATCCATAGTTAACCCTCTTTGCTCAAACAAATAGTATGGGCAGGCCAACAAAAAAGCATTATTTTTCTCGCTTAATACACCTCAAGCTTTGGGCCAAACCAAAGCAAAGGATTCTCTGGCGTGACCGCTTCAACACAGACGACTGCCCTCGATACGACAACTTCTCCTGAAATGACTGTCAGCCTTTGCAAAGAGTTATCAATCGCATTGGCGAAATTCCCAAAGGTCCGCCTTGGGCACTTACCGACCCCTTTAGAACCGATGGATCGTCTAAGCGAAATCCTTGGCGGCCCGCGTCTTTGGGTAAAGCGCGACGATTGCACAGGTCTGTCATCTGGGGGAAACAAAACGCGTAAGCTTGAGTATTTGATGGCCGACGCCCAGCAAAAGGGTGCCGATACGATCATCACGCAGGGTGCCACACAGTCTAACCACGCACGCCAAACAACTGCAGCCGCAGCAAAGCTCGGTATGGATTGTCATATCTTGCTGGAAGATCGCACAGGATCGAACGATCCAAACTATATCATGAACGGCAATGTTCTGCTCGATCGCTTGCACGGTGCATCCGTATCAAAGCGTGGCAGCGGGACTGATATGAACGCTGAAATGGAAGACCTCGCCGAAAAGCTGCAAAAGGCAGGTAAGAAAGCATACATCATCCCCGGTGGCGGATCTAATCCGATTGGCGCACTGGGCTATGTGAACTGCGCGCGTGAACTGGCCGAACAGGCAGCGGGTATGGGCCTTAAAATTGATGCGCTGGTCCACGCGACTGGCAGTTCAGGAACCCAAGCAGGTCTGGTGACGGGTCTGGCTGCAATTCAAAGCGACATCCATTTGCTTGGAATTGGCGTGCGTGCGCCTCAGGCTAAGCAAGAACAAATGGTTTTTGATCTTGCTATAAAGACTGCCGATTATC
Organism: Planktotalea frisia; assembly: GCF_001890925.1. Classification (GTDB taxonomy): domain Bacteria; phylum Pseudomonadota; class Alphaproteobacteria; order Rhodobacterales; family Rhodobacteraceae; genus Planktotalea; species Planktotalea frisia. Next base: position 44,923 of record NZ_MLCB01000106.1, on the reverse strand, counting down.
TTGGTACGGGATTGGAAATTGTGCGCGAAGATGTGCGTGCAAATTGCAATTATGTTGGCCCCGGGTACGGCTTGCCAACCGATGGCATGATCGAGGCTGTAAAATTGCTGGCCCAGTCTGAGGGGCTTTTGTTCGATCCAGTCTATTCCGGCAAAGGTTTGGACGGTCTGATTGCGCAAGTGAAAGAGGGCTATTTTGACGGCATGGATAACGTCGTCTTTCTGCATACGGGCGGAAGTGCTGCCCTATTTGGCTATTCGGAAACCTTCGATCTGCATGGCTACACGGACTAACAAAACCCAAAAGACCAAAAAACGAAAACGACCAACAAGGAGACTAACTCATGTCATTCAAAACAACACTTTTGGCTGCAACCCTGCTGACTGCCTTCAGCGCGCCTGTTTTTGCGGAAAACGTCAACATTGGCGTCCCATCTTGGACAGGCGCACAGGCTGTCGCGAACGTGCTTGGTGCCATTGTTGAAACCCGCATGGGCGGAACGGTTGACTATATCCCAGGCAACAACGCCACGATCTTCCAAGCGATGGATCAGGGCAAAGGCGACATTGATGTGCACCCAGATGTGTGGTTGCCAAATCAGCAAAGTTTTACCCAGAAATATGTGGACGAAGCCAAGACCGTTACGCTGTCAAGCAACCCCTATGAGGGCAATCAGGGTTTCTGCGTCTCCAAAGACTTTGGCCAAGCCAACAACATCACAGACATCGCTGATCTGGGTCGTCCTGACGTTGCTGCGCTGATGGACAGTGATGGCAATGGCAAAGGCGAGATGTGGATCGGCGCACCTGGTTGGGCCTCTGCAAACGTGAACGAAGTGAAGACACGCGATTACGGCCTGCTTGATTTCATCGAGCCAATTCGCGCCGAAGAAAGCGTTAAAACAGCACGTATCAAAGACAGCATTGCCAAAGGCGAAGGCTATGCGTTCTATTGCTACAAGCCTCATGCGGTTTGGTTTATGTTTGACGTAGAAATGCTAAGTGAGCCAACGTTCGACGAAGCAAAATACAAGATGATCCAACCATCCGATGATGCCGATTGGTATGAGAAGTCTTCAGTCGCAACAAAAGATGCGTTGAAGAACGTACAGATCGCTTGGTCAAACTCGCTTGTAGATCGCTCACCTGCGATCGCAGAGTTTTTTACGAATTTTGCTCTGACTGCGGACGATGTGTCAGGCTTGGCGTTTGAAATCAGCGCAAATGGTCGTGACCCAGCGGATGTGGCCAAAGAGTGGGTTGAAGCAAACTCTGATCGTGTTGACGCGATGCTTGGTCTCTAATCTATTGAAATAAGGCGTGTTGGCCCTGCAATGGATTGGGGCCAACAGATCCAATTGATACCGGCATCACGCCACGGAAACGGAACCGATATCCTCCATGAGCGATGCACCTCTTATAGAAATTTCAAATGTCTGGAAAATATTTGGCGCAAAGCCAGAGGTCGCGCTGCGCGCAATTCGCGAAGAGGGGCTGACCAAGGCGCAGGTTCTCGCCAAGTATCACGCAGTCGTTGGTGTGGCGGACGTCAGCCTATCCGTTAATCGCGGTGAGATTTTCTGCATCATGGGTCTGTCTGGCAGCGGAAAATCGACCCTCGTGCGCCATTTCAATCGCCTTTTGGAACCGACAGATGGAAAGATCCTCGTAGAGGGCACGGATGTCATGGGTCTTGGCACCAAAGACCTGCAACATTTCCGCAATCGCAAGATTGGTATGGTGTTTCAAAACTTCGCGTTGATGCCGCATCGATCCGTTCTTGATAACGTCGCTATGCCCTTGGAAATCAGACAAGTCAGCAAAAATGACCGGATGAGACAGGCCGCAGCGATTTTGGACATAGTTGAACTTGGCGCATGGGGATCCAAGTTCGCGCATGAACTATCAGGCGGTATGCAGCAACGCGTGGGTCTAGCCCGTGCTTTGGCTGCGAACCCGGATGTTCTGCTAATGGACGAACCGTTCAGCGCACTTGATCCGTTGATACGTCGTCAATTGCAGGATGAATTTATTCGCCTGTCGAAAATCCTTAAGAAGACCACCGTTTTCATCACACACGACCTTGATGAAGCCGTCCGCATCGGCGACCGCATCGCTATTATGCGTGACGGGCGACTTGTGCAAACAGGAACTGCCGAAGAGATTGTGATGAAACCCGCAGACGATTACGTCGCTGATTTCGTGGCGGGTATCTCCCGTCTGAAAGTTGTTCATGCGCACGCAATCATGCAGCCAATTGAAGCTTATGTGAACCTTAATGGTCCAATCGCGGCGGATGTCCCGCGGGTCGGGGCCAAAGAAACACTGAGCACTCTTATCAATCTGGCGATTAATCATGAAAGCGCGATTATTGTGCGCGACGCTGAAAAAGATGTTGGCGTAATAACCCGCTCTGATATTTTACGCACCGTTGTCGAAGGAACAGAAATGTCATGACTGAAGCAACGCAAAACCCACTAGACGCGACCGATACCGAAGCTGCGCTAGCCTATGCTGCCGAGCGCCGAGAGAACATTGCAACTTTCGTACGCACTAACCCCGACTACTACATCGCGCAGTTCGACAAAATCGGCGCAAGTTCGAAATTCACTGCGACGTTTAATCTGTTTGCAGGTCTGTTTGGCCCCGTTTGGTATGGCGCGCGTGGACTGTGGTCTTGGGCGTTGCCGTTTCTTATAATAGAAGCATTGGCTTTGGTTCAAATTTCACGCGGATTGTTTGGTGATCTTGCTGCAGATGCCTTCAAGCGGATTGGATCAATTGAGGGGACGCTAGAACTGCGACGCAAACAGCTTGCTGCCGCAATCGAAAGTGGGTCGGAAAAAGTCGATGTGTATGAGCGAACGGTAAAATCACTTGAGGACGCTATTGGCGGGATCCGCGCTGAAGCGGTCGCACTGTCAGAACAAGGTGTCACTATTGCGCTGACAGGGCTCGCCCTTCTTGTGATCGTCAAAATTGTCCAAGCCACCGTGGCAAATTGGGCGCTTGAAACACGTTTTTCCGAGTGGTTGTCAGACCGAACTGTTCGTTCAGGCCTTCCTATTTCCCAGATCATATTCAGTGCAATTTTTATGGCTCTGATTGTTGTGGCCGCCATGCTGCACTACAGTTTTCCGGATCGCTTCACGCTTCTTAGCCAATTCCCGACGCGACCAGAATTTCGTTTGCATAGCATTGCTTGGGTCGAAGGTTTCTTCGCATCCGCAGTCGCCAATGGCGAAGCATTGTTTGATTTCATAACTTACGGCATCCGGTTGATTTTGGACGCGCTAGAGCTCGTATTTGTAAGCACTCCATGGATTGTTGTCGCAAGCTTGATCGTTTTGCTAACATGGTTGACCGCGGGTGTGCGTACCGCAATTTGGTCAAGCGCATTCCTAGCGTATATGGGGCTTCTGGGCTTTTGGGAAAAGGCAATGACCACGCTCGCGCTTCTTGGCACGGCCGCGTGTCTTTCGATCTTAATTGGCATTCCCTTGGGTATGTTCTGCGCACGCCGCAAAAGATTTTATGCGGTGATCCAGCCTATCATGGACTTCATGCAAACGATGCCTGCATTCGTCTTTATGATCCCGGTCATCGCCTTTTTCGGGACGGGCAAGCCAGCCGCCGTTGTCACAACTATGATCTTTGGTGGCACCCCAGTTGTACGATTGACGGTTCTGGGCCTGCGCGGTGTACCAGAGAGTGTAAGAGAAGCCGCAATCGCTTTTGGTGCAAACAAGTGGTATTTATTGACCCGCGTTGATCTGCCGCTTGCCAGCCCGTCGATCCGCGCGGGAATTAACCAAACGATTATGCTGTCACTTGCGATGGTCGTTGTGGCGTCCCTGATCGGGGCCAAAGGTCTGGGTGAAGACGTCTTAGAGGCGCTTCAATATGCGAATGTCGGGCAAGGCATTCTTGCGGGCTTTGCTATCCTCTTTTGCGCCATGATCCTTGATCGGATCGTGCAAGGAAAACGCAAGTGATCCCTCTGGTACTCGTGCATGGTTTCATGGGGGGCAGCGCACAGTGGGGCGCGCAAATCGACGCACTCTCGAGCGAGCATAAGGTCATCGCGGTGGATTTGCCGGGCTTTGGCGAAAATGCGGATTTGCCCGTTAAAAATACCATTGCAGGGTTTGCGCATTGGGTCATCGCCGAACTGCGTCGGTTGGGTGTCAAAAGGTACAATCTGCTTGGGCATTCGATGGGTGGCATGATTGTTCAGGAAATGATGCGCCATGATGGCGGGAACATTGAAAAACTGATCCTCTATGGAACGGGCGCAATCGGGGTATTACCGGGTCGGTTTGAAACTATCGCGCACAGTAAGGCGCGAGCGGTGCAAGACGGCGCTCGAAAAACGGCGCGGCGTATTTCTGCAACTTGGTTCTTGGAAAAGGAACAGGCGCGCGGCTTTGAAGCGTGTGCCGCGATTGCACAACGCGCTAGCCCTGAAGCCATCGCTGCGGGGCTGGATGCTATGGAGGCATGGACGGGCAAAGCGTATCTTTCCCAGATCACGGCTAAAACGATTGTCATTAGCGGTGATACGGATCGCACGTATTCATGGGATCAGACCTCTCTTTTGTGGACCTCCATACCCAATGCAAATCTCGCAGTCGTCCCGAATTGTTCACATGCGGTTCACTCAGAAAACCCCGAATTACTAAACACCATTCTTTTGGATTTTTTGAGACGGTGAGCCTTGCTGAACGCGGGCTTCAAGATCCCTTATGATCTTTGGTTTTCGATCATCTGATCCAAAATTTGCCCAAATTCTTTTTCACTCATGTCTTCGTCTAATGCACGCGTAAACAATGCTTGTTGTGTTTCAGGGGCAAGCCCGCCCTTTGGTGGATCGCGGTCTAGGTTGGTCGGAAAGGAATACCCCTCGGCAGACGACGCAATCGCACCACTTAATTCACCAGCACTTAGGCTGTTGTTTTGCTTCGCCGTCATTGCGTGCGGATACAGCAACTTGCACATTTTGCTCCGGTCAATCGTTTCCATGGCGCGCCCTAAAGCTGATGAGACTTGCAACAAGTTTGCCATACGGTGAATGTTAGTGCTCGAATTGGCACCCGCACCGTGAAAGATCGCTGGGTTAAAGAACATTGCATCGCCCTTGGACAAGGGAAGCTGAACATGTTCTTCCTCAAAGAGTGCCCGAAAATCATCGCGTCGCCATGCAACATAACCTGCTCGGTAGGCTTGCGAGAAAGGCAGCAGCTTGGTTGGGCCGCTCTCAATAGGCATATCACAATGCGCAACAGCGCCTTGCAACGTTAACGCTGGCGAAAGATCGTGGACATGCGCGGGATAATTTGCGCTGACATCGGCAGTTTGAAATCCGAGATGATAATCACGATGTGCAAGCTGTGCTGCGCCGCCTGGATGGACCAGATTGACTTGCGCCGTCATTTGATAGTTTGGGCCAAGCCAGGCTTCGCAGATTGCAGCAATGGACGTGTTGGCGAAATATCTCAGGAAGATTTCGGGTGTGTGTTCGCAGAGTTTCTGTAGGGAATTCCAAATTCGATCGTTCGCACCAGAAGCGGCAAAATGATCACTTTTGCCACCGCTTTCCTGTTTTTCAGCGGCGATGATATCGTCATAGATCGCGGTTGCATCATCAATGACAGTCGTATCGCTGTAGGTCGCGCGCATTACCAAAACCCCAGCACCCGACATCAAGACCTGCGCCCATTCTCCGAGGATTTGTTTGCGTTTAGTTGGGTCGTTCAGAAGGGGACGCAGCGCGGCCATATCGTAGATCGGGATGTTGCTTTGAACGTCGCAGGCATTCGAAACAGCGTCTTTCGATGTCGTTTGCGCGATCAACGTTTTGAAGTCGTTCAAATCACAAGCGTCTGCATTGAAATATGAAATATGGGGCGTGGGGTTTTGTGACATGATCGGACTCTCCTGTGTTCGCCTTTCAGTGTGAAGAAGAATAATCTTGCAGGGGTTACAATAAGACATCAAAAACACATCAAATGACACATCGCTTCCCCATCAAAGAGATCGCCCTGCAAGCAGGGCTAAGCACAGCAACGATTGATCGTGCTTTGAATAAGCGCTCCCATGTTAGTCCGCAGACACAGGCCCGCGTTGCGGCGGCAATATCGGAGTTGGAAGCGCAAGAAAGCCAAATGTCAGCGCGCGGACGCAGGATGTTTTTTGACTTTGTCATCGAGGCCCCGACACGGTTCAGCCGTGAAGTCAGGCAAGCGGCAGAACAGGTTGTGGGTCAGGTCAGCGGTGCATCTTGTCGGCTGCGTTTTGTCGCGCAAGAGATGATGAGCGACATCGAGATCACTAAAATCCTCACCCGCATTGCCAAGCGGGGTAGCCAAGGCGTTTGTTTGAAAGCCCGTGACACCGCCCAAGTGCGTGGCTGTGTTGAGATGCTCCACAAAGCAGGTATTCCTGTCGTGACGCTGGTGACTGATATCCGCGATGCGCATCGTATCGCCTATGTTGGACTTGATAATGAAAGTGCAGGCCAGACTGCTGCGTATCTCACCGCAACCGCGCTTGGTGACGCGCATGGCACGGTTTTGGCTTTGCGCAGCAACGAAAATTTCTTGGGGGAAGAGCAGCGCGCGCGAGCCTTTGCAGAAAAACTCTCTGAGCTTTGCCCGAACCTTCGCTTGGTGGCGCTAAGCGGGGGAAGCGGCGTTCATTTCGAAACAGCGCGTTTGCTTTCCGGTGCTGTTGGCGATCTTGCGGACATTTGCGCAGTCTACTCAATGGGCGGCGGCAATCGCGCAGTTCTTGATGTGCTCGAGCAAAGTGGACACGATCCGACAATCTATATTGCCCATGATCTTGATCGCGATAACCGTCAGTTGTTGTCCAAAGGTTCAGTAAACTTTGTTCTGCATCATGATTTGCGGCTGGATATGCAGAATGTCCTGCAAGCGCTTTTGCATCGTCATAGGCTCGTAGCTGAGGGTCCGCGCCAGCCGATTTCAAGCGTTCAGGTCATAACTCCAATGAATGTCCCGCCCGTTCACCGCGATTGAAGTAGTCAGAAATCTGCGTTGGTTTCGCTCATTTCAGCCAAAGTATGGGCCAATCCTTTGCGGATGTGGGCTTCTAAAATGTCCTTGGCGCGCCCAACGTCACGCGCAAGGGCAGCATCCAGCATTTCGCGGTGCTCATCGGTCGCAACGTCGCCGCGATAGGTGAGAACCAGCATCTGATAGCGCAAGTATTTGTCAAAAATCGTTGCGTGTAGGCTGAGCAGGTTTTGTGAATTGCACGCTTGGATCAGCGCTTGATGGAATTCCCAATCATATCGTTTCCAAAGCTCTTTTTGCGACTGATCCCCCGCCATCATCTTCTGTTCGATCTTGTGCAGTTTGTGGTGGGCCGCAACTACATTGCCCTCCCAATCCGCGTCGCCCGCCAAGATGGATGTCTCAAGCGCGGAGCACTCAAGCAGAATGCGCAGGTCCGTTATTTCGATCAAATCATCACGCGAGACGGGGCGCACAAAGAACCCGCGTTGTTCGGCAGCAACGACAAAGCCTTCACTGGCAAGTCGGTTTAAGGTTTCGCGCAGTGTTGAAACGCTTGCCTTATACCGTTCTTTTAGGCCGTCGAGCTTTAATTTGGATCCAGGAGCCAAGTCGCCAACGATCACATCCCGCTTGATGCGCTCATATGTGGTAGAGCCGACGGTGTTCAGAGTGGATGACATGAAAGGCCCTTTAAGAAAACGAACGGTGCACCCCTATCATGACTCATAGTTCGTCCTCAATCGACACTAAAATATGTAATTATGAAAAATATCATATATTATTGCAAATGAATGAAGTTGCGATATGGTGGCTTCGAATCTAACGCAGAGGACGCGATGCACGAACCTGTCAAACTTGCCGTTGTCGGCGCGGGCCTGATTGGTCAACGTCACATTGCTGCGATTGCGCAGGCCGCGAGTGTGGAGCTGGTTGGTGTTGTTGAGCCTAATGGTGTCACGGGCATATCGGTGCCTTGTTTTGCAAGTCTGACAGAGCTTTTCGATGCCGCAAGCGTAGACGGTGTCATTCTCTCAACGCCGACGCCCTTGCATGTGAGCGGGGCGATGGACTGCGTGAAGCGCGGTGTTCCGGTGCTGATTGAAAAGCCGCTCGCGACGTCCTCAACGGAGGCGGCCGTTTTGACCAAGACGGCGCAAACGGCAAGTGTTCCAATCCTTGTGGGTCATCATCGCCGTCACAATCCACTGATCCAACAGGCAGCCGCCATGATTAAGAACGGCGCAATCGGTGATGTGCGTGCGGCGCAAGCGACGTGTTGGTTCTATAAGCCGGACGATTATTTTGACGTAGCACCGTGGCGCAAACAATCCGGCGCTGGGCCGATCTCTGTCAATCTGGTGCACGATGTTGATCTGATGCGCCTATTCTGCGGTGAAGTCGTGACCGTTCAAGCGCAACTTGCCCCATCGGTACGCGGATATGAAAACGAAGACCTTGCCGCCGCTGTCTTGCGATTTGAGAGCGGCGCAATCAGCACGATAACGGTATCCGACAGCGTGGTGTCGCCTTGGAGCTGGGAGCTGACCTCGCAAGAAAACCCGAGCTATCCGTGCACGGGTCAGTCCTGCTATCAAATCGGTGGATCGAACGGTTCGTTGTCTTTGCCCGACATGCGCATTTGGCAACATCAAGATAAGAAAAGCTGGTGGAGCCCGATGTCCGCGACCAACACACCACAAGAGCAATCCGATCCTTTGGTCAATCAAATCACACACTTTTGCGAAGTCATTCGGGGCACCGTCGAGCCGCTCGTCAGTGCGCAAGAGGGGCTTAGGACATTGCAGGTTGTTGAAGCCATTCAACTTGCCGCAACTACACAAACCCTCATTCAAATGGCCGCGTTCACCGAAGAGGTAAATGCAGCCGCAGAATAACTACTTTCTTAATCTTAACGCGCTTTTCAAATCAAAAGCACACATTGTCTGGGAGGACACACATGACCCTTAAATTTACACGTCGTCTAACATTGGCCGCGATGCTTTCAGCAGGCGCGATTGCAACCACCCCCGCATTCGCGGATGGGCATCAAGTTCAAATGCGTATGTCTATGGCTGGCTCTGAGACAGACCAACGCGCTGTTGCGATGGCAGAGGTCTTTGGTCCAGCAGTTGCAGGTTTCGCCTCCTACGAGCCAAGCTACAACGCGACACTGTTCGCACAAGGCACAGAGCTTGAGGCAATCAGCCGTGGCAACCTAGAAATGTCGATCACATCGGCACAAGAACTGGCACAGTTCTTCCCTGAGTTCTCGATCTTTACCGCCGGTTATGTGCACCAAGATGCAGCACATCAGGTCGCGGTCTTTAACGATCCACTCATGGACGCGTTCAAGGACAAAGCGGAAAGCGAGTTGGGCGTAAAGCTTTTGTCTGTCATGTATCTTGGTCGCCGTCAGGTGAACCTGCGTCAGACCAAAGAAGAGTTGACGGTGATGACTCCAGCGGATTTGGCTGGCGTGAACCTGCGTATGCCCGGCACAGATGCGTGGCAGTTCCTTGGTTCGGCCCTTGGTGCCGCACCTACGCCAATGTCCTTCTCTGAGGTTTACACAGCACTTTCTACTGGTGCGGTTGACGGTCAGGACAACCCACTTCCAACGGTTGTGGACGCGAAATTCTACGAGGTCACAAACCAGATCGTTCTTACGTCTCACCTTGTGGATCTGAACTACATCGCGATGTCCGCTGAATTGTTCAACAGCCTTGACGCAGATCAGCAAGCAACGGTGCAAGCCGCAGCAGATGCAGCCGCCGAAGCGGGCCGTGTAGCACAGCTCGAAAAAGAAGAGAGCCTTGTCGCCTTCTTAGAAGGGCAGGGCATGTCCATCTATGAGCCAGACACAGCGGCCTTCCGCAATGCGGTTCAATCAGCTTACCTAGAGAGTGAGTTCGCAGCGACTTGGCCTGAAGGCGTTCTCGACAAGATCAACGCGCTTGGTAACTAATAGGTTTGAGATAGCTTAGAGACTGGACGGGAGAGTTGTTATGAAACGCGTGTTCAAAGGACTTTCCCGTCTCGCAGAGATTATTGCAGGCGGCATGCTGGCTGCAATCTTCGTGACCTTTCTGTTGCAGATCGGATCACGCTACACCCCCAGGATCATTGCTAACTTTGGCCTCGCCGAAACATTTCCAACGCTCGCGGCCATAGCCCCTTTGGGCTGGACGCTTGAGCTGATCGGCATCCTTTGGGTCTGGGTCATCTTCTTCAGTTGCGCGTTCATCGTGCGTGAACATGAGCATGTGCGCTTTGACATTATCTACCTGTCTGTCTCGACCCGCGTGCGCCGCATCTTCGCGCTTGTGTCCGCTGCAGCGATTGTCATCGGGATGCTTTATTCGTTCCTGCCTACATGGGATTACATCGACTTCATGCGCATGCGGCGCACGGCGACGGTGCGCAATCCGTTTGATGGCGCGAAAATCCCTCTACGCACGATCTTCTCTGTTTACGCGATCTTCATGGCCGCTGTTGCCGCGCGCTATGCGTGGTTGATGGTCGATGTTTGGCGCAATGGGCCGCCCAAAACTGAATTGGAAATTGCGTTGGAAGCGGATGGAAAATCGGGAGAAACTTTATGAGTTTCGAGCTTGCCTCCTGTCTCGTGACGCTCTTCGTATTAGCTGGCATCGGTACGCCCATCGGCTATTCAATCCTCCTAGCATCTGTCGTGTATCTTGGCCTTGCTGGGCTAGATATCGCGCTTGCGGGAGAGAAAATTCTGCAAGGTTTCTATGGCAGCGCAATCCTGCTCGCTGTGCCACTGTTCATCGTTGCGGCAAACATTATGAACGCGGGCTCCATCACGGACCGTTTGCTGAACTTCTGTGTCGCAGCAGTAGGGCGTTTCAAAGGTGGCCTTGGACATGTGAATGTCGTCGCTTCGCTAATCTTTTCTGGCATGTCAGGATCAGCGGTCGCGGATGCAGCGGGCATTGGTAAGATCATCATTTCGATGATGACCAAAGACGGTCGTTATAGCCGTGGGTATGCGGCTGCAATAACCGCCGCATCAGCCACGATTGGCCCGATCATTCCGCCGTCAATTCCCATGGTCCTCTACGCATTGGTGTCCAAAGCATCCATTGGTGCGCTCTTCCTAGCGGGTATTTTACCGGGTCTGATCATGGGCGCGGTGTTGATGATCATGAACGGCTACCTTGCGCGCAAACGTGGGTTCGCACTAGAAGAACCTGTCCCGCTAAAAGCGCTGCCGCGCCGCACCGCCGACGCATTCCCAGCGCTCTTGATGCCAGTGATCTTGCTCTATGGAATCTACGGTGGCGTCACGACACCAACCGAAGCGGCGGCTGTTGCTGCCTTTTACGCGCTCGTTCTTGCGATCCTATTTTATCGCGCACTTTCCTTGCGCGGTTTGTTTCAAGTCTTCATCGACTCTGCGCGCTCATCTGCCTCCGTTGGCATCGTCATTGGCGGGGCGTTCATTCTGAATTTTATCGTGATCTCAGAGCAAATCCCGCAATCCATTTCCGCTATGCTGGAAGGGGCAGAGATTAGCCCGATTGTCTTCTTGCTGGCAGTCAACGTTCTGATCTTGCTGCTGGGTTGCGTGTTGGACGCGACGACGATCATTTTGGTGATCGTGCCACTGTTCATCCCGACCTGCAAAGCGCTTGGAATTGATTTGGTACATTTCGGTGTGCTGGTCGTGGTCAACTCAATGATCGGCCTGATCACGCCGCCTTACGGCATTTTGCTTTTCGTCATCAACGCAGTCACGGGCATCCCTTTGCGGGAAATCATCTCAGAAATCTGGGCGTTTCTCGCGGTGCTCATCGCGGCGTTGATGCTGATGATGTTGCTGCCTGATTTGGTTTTATGGCTGCCTCGCTTGTTTGGATATAACGGTTAAAGGACGACACATATGAAGAACCCAACCAACCGCTTCAAAGCAGCGCTGAAAGCTGGCCAGCATCAAACGGGCATCTGGAATACCATAGGCGGCAACACGGTTCCTGAACTGCTTGGCGGGGCTGGTTTCGACTGGGTTCTGATTGATTGCGAACATGCACCGATCGAAACTGTGGAGGTTCTTCCAGCACTTCAAGCCGTGGCTGCAAATGGCAGTTCTTCTGCAATTGTGCGCCCAGCTGATAATGATCCAGCTTTGTTTAAACGAATTTTGGATATGGGCGCGCAGACTTTGCTAGTGCCGTATGTTCAATCCGCTGAAGAGGCGGCAAAAGCCGTTGAAGCGATGCGCTATGGGCCGCTCGGCATACGTGGCATGGCTGGCATGACCCGCGCAACGCGCTACGGAAAAGTTGACGACTACTTCGAAACAGCCTCGGACGAGTTATGCTTGATTGTGCAAGTCGAAACGCTTGAGGGGTTGGCGAACTTAGAAGCAATTGCGCAAACGGACGGTGTTGACGCGGTCTTCATCGGTCCTGCCGATCTAAGCGCAAGCATGGGCTTGCCGGGACAAATGAACCACCCCGATGTGGTTACGGCAATCGAGAAGGCCTTCGCGCGTTTGAAAACCCTAGGCGTTCCTGTGGGCATCATGGCGCTTGACCCTGACGTGGCGGATAAATACATCGCGCTCGGTTCTGCCTTTACGGCGGTTGGCGTTGATCTTGTTATGCTTGCCGACAGTGTCGAAGCTCTGCGCCGCAGGTTCGACAACGCGTGAAAAGTATTCCGCTGAAATTAGGGTTGATTGGCGACAACATTTCTCACTCCCGCTCGCCGGATCTACATCGTGCAGCAGGTCGTTTGGTTGGTTTGCCCGTTTCTTATGATCTGTTGATCCCCAGTGAGTTGAACGCATCATTCGAGGATGTCTTCGCAAACGCGCAACGCGACGGATTGCGTGGGGTGAATGTGACCTATCCCTACAAAGAACGTGTGGTTGAGTTGATTGCGATTGCAGACCCAACCGTGCGTGCCATTGGCGCGGTGAATACCGTTTTGTTTACGGGCAAAGGCCCGAAGGGCTTCAACACAGACTACACTGGTTTAATCGCCGCCTATCGACAAGTTTTCGGCGGTGTGACCCCGGGAAAAGTGTGTCTGATCGGCGCGGGTGGCGTGGGCAAAGCGATTGCATTCGCCTTGTGCGCATTGGGAGCCGATGAAATTTGCTGCGTGGATCTGGATTTGGAAAAGGCCAAAGCGTTGGCCGCGGCCTTAGGGGCGTTTGCAGGCCGCACGATGATCAGAGTGGCTTCAGACCCTAACCAAGCCGCCAGTTTGGCCGATGGGCTGATCAATTGTACGCCCCTTGGCATGGCGGGCATCGGCGGAACACCCCTAGAAGCAGTGGCGATGTCTAATGCAAGGTGGGCTTTTGATGCGGTCTACACCCCCATTGAAACACAATTCCTTAAGGACGCAGCTGTTGCAGGTTTGTCCATACTGTCTGGATACGAGCTGTTTTTTTACCAAGGCCTTCAGGCGTGGGCGCATTTCTCGAACGGCGCAGACCTAGATCACAGCGCCTTGCGCCGCGCCCTTGCAGGAGAGCCTTCATGAAGACCTCAATCGCGACCGTTTCGATTTCTGGAAATTTTACAGAAAAACTGGATGCAATCGCGGCCGCTGGTTTTGACGGTCTGGAAATATTCGAACAAGATTTCATCGCACATGACGGCAATCCGCGCGACGTTGGCGATTTGATCCGCTCGAAAGGGTTGGAAATTACTTTGTTCCAACCCTTTCGCGATTTTGAGGCTTTGCCCGATTCCATCCGTATTAAAGCCTTTGATCGCGCCGAGCGTAAGTTTGATTTGATGCAGGAATTGGGAACCGATTTGCTGCTGATATGCTCGTCCTGCCACCCTCAGGCGCTTGGCGGGATTGATCGCATGGCGCAGGATTTTCATGAGCTGGGTGAACGGGCAGCCAAACGTGGTTTGCGTGTTGGGTTTGAGGCGCTTGCATGGGGCAAGCACGTCAATGATCACCGTGATGCATGGGAGGTCGTGCGCCGTGCGGATCATCAGAGCGTTGGGCTTATTCTGGATAGCTTTCACACATTGTCGCGCAAGATTGACCCTAATACGATTCGCAGTATTCCGGGGGATAAGATCTTCTACATTCACCTTGCAGATGCGCCCCAGATTGAGATGGATCTGCTCTACTGGTCCCGACATTTCCGCAACATGCCAGGCGAAGGCGATTTTGATATCAAAGGCTTTATGACGGCTGTTATGGCGACGGGGTACAAGGGACCGATAAGTCTGGAAATTTTCAACGATCAGTTTCGCGGGGGCAATCCTAAAGGCATTGCGAAGGATGGATATCGCTCGCTTGTGGCATTGATGGATGATGTGCGGTGTCGCGGTGCAGTACCAAGTGCGAACGTTGCGCCCTTGCCAAAGCGTCAAAGCGTCAACGGCGTTTCTTTCGTCGAATTCGCAAGTCGTGGTGCGGAGGCTGAAGCCCTTGATATCATGCTGAAAACGCTTGGCTTTGTGCATACGGGAAATCACATTTCCAAACAGTTATCCCTTTGGACACAAGGGGACATCCGCATCGTTGTGAACCGCGAAACGATAGGCTTTGCAAGCAGCGCATATGTTGCGCATGGTTCGACCGTTTGCGCGGTTGGACTAAGCGTTGATGACGCAAGCGATGCCGCCTTGCGCGCGCGTAAGCTCGGAGCAGAGCACTTTGAACAACCAACTGGGCCGGGTGAGCTGAACATTCCCGCGATCCGTGGACTTAGCGGTAGTGTACTTCATCTCGTTGATGAGGTCAGTGGATTGTCCGAAGTTTGGGATCTGGAGTTCACGGCGGTGCATGCCAGCGATCACATGGCAGGCTTAACGCGCATAGATCATCTTGCTCAAACCATGAGCTATGATGAAATGCTCAGTTGGTCGCTGTTTTACTCGACGCTCTTTAAAATGAATAAATCCCCGATGGTAGATGTGATCGACCCCGATGGGCTGGTGCGCAGTCAAGCATTGGAAACGGTTGATGGTGCCTTTCGCATCACTTTGAACGGTGCTGAAACCCATCGCACGATGGCAGGTCGATTTCTTGCAGATAGTTTTGGTGCTTCTGTGCAGCACATTGCATTGGCGAGCGATGATATATTCGCAACGGCAAAGGCGCTGGCCGTGTCAGAATTTGAGCCGCTTGAAATACCTGAAAACTATTACGCAGACTTGGCTGCGCGGTTTGATCTTTCACCCGAGATGCTCTCACAATTGTCAGTTAACAACATTTTATATGATGAAGATGAAAACGGTTCCTTTTTTCAGATGTATTCAAAGCCGTTCTTAAAGAACATGTTTTTCGAAGTCGTTGAAAGACGAAGAAACTACCAAGGCTATGGTGCCCCGAATGCTCCGTTTCGGATCGCAGCTCAGAAACGCCTATTGCGCCCGAAGGGGGTACCAAAAGCATAAAAACTAAGTGGCCCTGTGCTTCTACCTGACGAAACGGTCAAAGAGTGCCAGTGAATTGCATTTGTAAAATATCTAAGCTGTCACGACATACCGCTACCGCCCACTTAATTCTGCACCCGTCTACCGTTGTCCGCTTTGGTAAAACTGTACTGCACCGTTGTTCAAAATGTTGAATCGCGGCCCAGGGACGAGAGTACCGGATAAGTGTCCGTAATTCAACGTTGTGGCGAAGGCGCAGTCTAAGTGATTATAAAAGACACTTGGTAGCGAAATACAGCGGCGAAACTCATGCTTTCCAATGTACGAAAGTTCAATCAGGGCTGTTCCTCAGCTTCCGTGCGCTAAAACAATAACAAGATCAGGCGAGATCGCTATTCTTCCAGCCCTAACATCCTTTTCCGATCAGATGACCACTTCAAAATGGTCAAATCGAATGTCAAAGCCATGAGCGAAACGCAGATACCCAAAACGAAATTCTTGCCCAAGTCCGTTCCAGCCAACGTCCTCTGCAATTCCTGACCTAAGTCTTGTGTGCCGATGAAGGCCGCGATAATTACCATGAAGAAGGCGAACATAATGGCTTGGTTGAAACCAACAGCCATCGTTGGCAAAGCCAAGGGCAACTCTACGTTCACCAACTTTTGCATCCGCGTCGCACCCGACATTTCCGCAGCCTCGATCACTTCGGGCGGCACAGTGCGCAGGCCCTCAATCGTGTAGCGGATCAGGGGGACCATCGCGAAGATCAGGATGGAGAAAATGACGGCGATGTCTGTGATGCCAAAAAGCATGATCGCCGGGATCAGGTAGACGAAACTCGGGAAGGTTTGCGCTGTGTCGCACACAAGCAAAAGGCGTTGCGACCATTTTTCAGTCCGCGCCGCGACGATAGCAATCGGCAGCCCCAAGAGCATGGCGATCGAGACCGCAGAGATCACGGAATAGAGCGTAATGACCGAGCGATCCCACCAACCAGAAAGTGCAACTAAGGAGAAGAAGATCAGGGCCGTGACCGCTTGGCGACGGCCACCAAGCCAAAGCGCGAAGGCGGTGATCAGCAAGATGAACGCAGGCGTCGGGATCGATAGCAGGAAATTGCGGAAAGGGATCAGAATTTGCACATTCACAAAGGCGCGCAAGAAATAGGTGATTGCTTTGACCCACTCAATGTTGAGGAACCATTTGATACCCACGTCCAGCTCTTTACCGACGGACAGGCTTTGCTTGCGACCAATTTCAGACGCGACATCTACGAACTGCGCAACAATGCAAAAGAACACGAAGGCACCCAATGCGAGCAGGAACATGATATGGCGTTTCCACCATGGAGTGCCACGTTCGAAATGCTCAGGTTGCTTGACGACCCAGGCTTTGGACATGCGATCCAATGTGACGGCGAGCAGAACAATCGTGACGCCGATTTCAAAGGAGCGGCCTAGCTTGAAACTACCCATCATCGCCAGCAGCTTTGCGCCTAAACCAGGCATGCCGATGAAAGCGGTTAGAACCACCATCGCAAGGCAGAGCATGATGACTTGGTTCACACCCACGAGGATTTCTGTACGTGCAGAGGGCAGGTAGACATGGCGCAAAAGCTGGAACTTGGTGCAGCCACTCATGTGACCGGCTTCGACAACTTCTGGGCTGACTTTTTGCAAGCCAAGCGTTGTCATCAAGATCATCGGTGGGATCGCGTAGATCGTTGTAGCGACGGCACCCGCGGTTGGCCCGACCTTGAAGAAGATCACAGCAGGCAGAAGGTATGTGAAGAAGGGTAGCGTTTGGAGCACTGACAAGATCGGTTTCAAAGTGCGATCAAACGCAGGGGATTTCCACGCAGCAATACCAAGGGACAGACCGATGATGAAGGCTGTTGGCGCGGCGACCACAAGTACCGACATCGTTTCCATTGCGATTTTCCATTGGCCGACAAGCGCGGTCCAACAGAAGGTAACAGCGACCAGCGCAGCCATTTTCCAGCCACCTAAATAGTAGCCAAGCACGGCCATAGATGCGGCAATCGCAGTCCAAGGGATCGGGCCAAGGTTGGGCCAGCGACGTTTGCCGAATAGAAGGTTGGCAGTGGTATCAAGGACGGTTTGCAACAATCCAGTGAGCCAACGGGTCAGGGTAAATAGGCCCAGATCGTCCTTCACAAAGTTGAAGAACGCATCAAGATATCGCGCGAAGTCGGGCACGAACGCTTCGGGTAATCGGTGCAGCGCGGCGGGCAGAAACCCGAGGTATTGCAAAGCCGTTAGAACAATCGCAACGCCCACGAGGAGGCTTGCAAGCTTTGAGCGGCTCATTGGGGCTGTGGCGGAAATGGCTGTTGTGTCAGCCATCAATCCGTTCCCACCAATATGCCGAGCGCTGTCTCACGGCTTATCGCGCCAATCACAGTACCGTCTTTTGCCACTGGAATAGCGACACGCGTGTCTTGGATCAGCAGTTTCGCCAAGCTCTGCACAGAGGCTGCGGCGTCCACCGGATCACCCTCACCGCTGAGGCCGGGCTCAAGCAAAGTGCTCGCATGGACAACGCGCGCTTTGTCGATTTCTTCGGTAAACTTGCGTACATATTCTGTCGCTGGATGCAGCACGATTTGATCGGGTGTGTCGCATTGCTCTACCGCACCGTCCTTCATAATTGCGATGCGATCTGCGAGGCGCAGGGCTTCGTCGAAGTCGTGTGTAATAAAGACAATCGTTTTGTTCAAAAGCTGTTGCAGGCGCAAGAATTCATCCTGCATTTCACGGCGAATGAGCGGATCGAGTGCGGAGAAGGGCTCATCGAGGAACCAGATATCAGGCTCAATCGCGAGGCTGCGCGCGATGCCGACGCGCTGCTGCTGACCGCCCGATAACTCGCGCGGGAAATAGTCTTCGCGTCCCTCAAGGCCTACGAGTTTGATCACCTCAAGCGCACGTTCGCGGCGCGCATGTTTGTCCTGACCGCGCATCTCTAATGGGAAGGCGACATTGTCGAGGACTGTTCGGTGGGGCAGCAAGCCAAAGCTTTGGAACACCATGCCCATCTTATTGCGACGCAGCTCGATCAGCTCTTTCTCGGACAAGGACATGATGTCCTGACCTTCGACTTCAATCGTGCCGCCGGTAATTTCATGTAGACGCGAGAAACAGCGCACCAAAGTGGATTTGCCAGAGCCTGACAGCCCCATGATGACCAGCATTTCGCCGCGTGACACCTCGATCGAGACATCCTTAACGCCAGCAATATAGCCATCCGCGCGGATCTCATCAAAACTCATCTCTGGTTTCATTCCTTTGAGATAAGCTTCTGGCGCGCTTCCAAAAAGCTTCCAGACGTTCTTTGCGGAGATAACGGGGGCATCAGTGGTCATGGGGAATCCTGTTTAAAAAGCCCCACCTGAAATATTCAGGCGGGGCCTATATCAACTATTGGTTAAGAGGACTTACTGAGTCCAACCCATCCAAACGTCTTTGTTTGCTGCAAGCCACTCTTCGGCCGCTTCTTCTGGCTCCATCTCGTCGATGTCTACCATTTTGGCCATTTCAGCGATCTGTGGGTTGGTGAAGGAAATTTGCTCCAGAACAGCGTAGGCTGCTGGCCATTTTTCTTCCATGCCTTCCCAAGCGGCTTTCTTCATGTAGCCTTTGGCTGGGTTGCCGCAGTCATAAAGCGCGTCTGGGTTTGGACCAACACTTGGGTCTTTGTCACAGCCATCTACCCACTCTGGGAATTCGACAAATTCACCAGGCCAAACCGCTTCCGCGAAGTTTGGTGTCCAGTTAAAGACAACCACTGGTTTCTTGTCTGCTTCAGCTGCACCGATTTCAGCCCAAAGTGCCGCCGCAGAACCCGCATTGATAACAACGAAATCCATGCCAAGCGCGTCTACACGCTCTTTACCGTGCTTGAGCCAGTCAACTGGACCATCCAAGTAGCGGCCTTTGTCGCCTGTTTCCGCTGTTGCGAAAACCGCAGCACAGTCGTTCAAAGCTTCCCAAGATGGCAGGCCGGGGCATGCATCTTTGGTCCACATTGGATACCACCAGTCTTCGCGCGTTACAGCGTTGTGGTCACCCACATCCACGATACCGCCTTTTTCCATTGCTGCGCGGAAAGATGCGCCAAAAGCGCCTTCCCAAACTTCCATCTCAAGCGTGACATCGCCAAGGCGAACTGATTCATAAACCGCTTGGCTGTCAGTTGTGACATACTCAACGTTGTTGCCCATGCCTTCAAGAATCTGGCCAACAACGTTGGACATTACGATTTGGCTGGACCAGTTGTGGATTGGAATGACGATAGGATCGCTGCTGTCTGCCGCAAAACCTGCCATTGGCAGAGCTGCGAGGATACCCGCCGCGAGTGCCGTTGTTGATCTTTTCATTATCTTCTCCCTGTTCTTCGCGATCTCTATGTGTCGCGACATATCTTTTGCCGGTGGCTGTTCACCGCCTGTGCATCCTCATTCTTGCGAATCTGCATGCGACGGTATGGCAATGCCTACACTCTGCCATTTTTTTCCTCTCAATCAAGTTTTTTTCTTGTGTGTAGTTGTTGGGGGTGGTCTTTCTTTTCTCAGAAAGCGCAGAGTCGGTCTGTTTTTGATCGATCTTGTCGCGTTTCAGCACTTTTTTGTGCAACATTGAAAGAGATTGGGCGGTGGAGGTCCAAGACATGCGATATTCTGGATTTAAGGTCATCAAAGAGGCGCTGAGCGGTCATAAAGGCTGGAAACCTGCGTGGCGTGAGCCTGATCCCAAACCGCACTATGACATCGTGATCATCGGTGGCGGTGGTCATGGTTTGGCGACGGCGCATTACTTGGCGAAGGTCTATAAGCAGAAGAACATCGCCGTGATCGAGAAGGGCTGGATTGGCGGCGGTAACGTTGGCCGCAACACAACGATCATCCGCTCAAACTACCTGCTAGATGGGAATGAACCGTTTTATGAGTTTTCTTTGAAACTCTGGGAAGGTTTGGAGCAAGACCTGAACTACAATGCGATGGTATCGCAGCGTGGTATTATGAACCTCATTCACTCTGACGCACAGCGCGATGCGTTCGTACGCCGTGGCAATGCGATGATTTTGAACGGGGCTGACGCGGAGTATCTGAATGAAGCACAAATTCGCAAAGAGTACCCTTTCCTGAAATTTGACGATCAACGCTTTCCAATCAAAGGCGGGCTGGCTCAGCGGCGTGGCGGAACTGTGCGCCACGACGCCGTTGCATGGGGCTATGCGCGCTCTGCTGATAGTCACGGTGTCGATATTATCCAAAATTGCGAAGTCACGGGTTTCAAAATCGAAAACGGCGTTTGCAAAGGGATTGAGACTTCGCGTGGTTTCATTGGTGCGGACAAGGTGGGTTGCGCCGTTGCGGGTAACTCGGGCCGTTTGATGGGCATGGCGGGAATGCGTTTGCCGATTGAGAGCCACGTCTTGCAAGCGTTTGTGTCTGAGGGCCTGAAACCTGTGCTGCCGGGTGTGATCACCTTTGGCGCAGGGCACTTCTATGTGAGCCAATCCGACAAGGGGGGGCTGGTCTTTGGCGGTGATCTTGACGGGTACAATTCCTATGCACAGCGAGGCAATCTTCCTGTGGTCGAAGACGTCTGCGAAGGCGGTATGGCGATCATGCCGATGATCGGCCGCGCGCGACTTTTACGTATGTGGGGCGGGATCATGGATATGTCGATGGACGGATCACCCTATATCGACAAAACCCATATCGAGGGGCTCTATTTCAATGGTGGCTGGTGCTACGGCGGTTTCAAGGCGACACCTGCCTCTGGCTACACGTTCGCGCATTTGCTTGCGAATGATACGCCGCATGAAACGGCGACAGCCTATCGTTTGGATCGCTACAAAACAGGTCACATGATTGACGAAAAAGGGCAGGGCAACCAGCCCAACCTGCACTGATGACGGGAGAAAAAGCATGATTATCAACCACCCGCTTCTTGGCCCACGCGACAGTGCCGAGTTCGTTTATATGGGCGACGCGCGCCTGATCGAGCGTCCCGATCCTGAGAGCGACACCGTGGCGGAGCAGTTCCACGACTACGCGTATTTGCGCGACAATCCCGCTGGAACGCTTCGCGAGTTGTGGTTTCATGAGGGGGGCGATCGCTCTTGGCTCGTGGTCACGCGCGACACCCGCACGCACGAAATTTCAAAGGTTGAGCTGGCCCGCGATGTGGCGCGCAGCAAGGGACGTTCCAAATGAGTGGCCAAATGACACAAGTGAACCGATTGGATGGCGGTCAAATTGATCGTGGATCAAGCCTGAAGTTCAAATTCGATGGCAAAAGCTTCACAGGTCACGCAGGTGACACGCTCGCCTCTGCCTTGCTTGCCAACGGCGTTCGCCTGATGGGACGTTCGTTCAAATACCACCGTCCGCGTGGTCCTCTAAGCGCAGGTAGTGAAGAGCCGAACGCGATTGTCACGCTGCGCGACGGCGCGCGCGCGGAACCCAACACACGTGCGACCACGGCAGAGCTATTTGAGGGCCTAACTGCGCGCTCGCAAAACTGCTGGCCGTCAGTGAAGTTTGACGTGATGGCTGTGAACGATGCTGCCTCTGATTTTCTTGCCGCAGGTTTTTATTACAAGACTTTCATGTGGCCTGCGTCTTTTTGGGAGAAAGTGTACGAGCCGATTATTCGGCGTGCCGCAGGTCTTGGTGCGTTGTCGATGCAAGAAGACCCGGATCAGTATGACAAGGGCTTTCGTCATTGCGATCTGTTGATTATTGGCGCTGGACCCTCGGGTCTCATGGCTGCCCTGACTGCTGGTCGCGCCGGCAAAGACGTGATCCTCGCAGATGAAGATTTTGCCTTGGGCGGGCGATTGCTGAGCGAAAATATGGCTGTTGGCGGCAAAGCCGCGCTCGATTGGACGACGCAAACGGTTGCTGAACTTTCCTCGATGCCCAACGTGCGCCTGATGACGCGCACTACTGTCATGGGTGCGTTCGATCATGGCATTTACGGCGCGGTTGAGCGTGTCTCGGATCACCTCTTTGAACCTGCCGCTGGCAAACCACGTCAAATCCTCTGGCGCATTTATGCTGGCAAAACGATGCTGTGTGCCGGCGCGATTGAGCGGCCAATAGCGTTTGAGAATAACGACCGTCCGGGCATTATGCTTGCCTCTGCGATGCGCTCTTATGTGAACCGTTGGGCGGTAACGCCTGCGCAGCGGGTCGCGATCTTTACGTCGTGCGATGATGGGCATCGCACTGCCGCTGACCTGCATGCGAAGGGCGTCAAGATTGCCGCGGTGATCGACACACGTTCAGAGACACCGATGTCGATGGATTACGAAGTGCTTGCGGGCGCGCAAGTGATCAATACCAAAGGCCGTCTTGGCCTGGCGTTCGTTGAAGTACAGCAAGCCGATGGCTCTATGCGAACGCTAGAATGTGGCGCGCTAGGTGTGTCGGGGGGGTGGAACCCGAATGTGCATCTGACATGCCATCAACGGGGTCGCCCAGCTTGGAATGCTGAACTTTCAGCCTTTGTTCCGGGGGGCACGCTGCCGCCGGGCATGTCTGTTGCGGGTGCTGCGAGCGGGGATCTCTCCACATATGGCGCTTTGCACAGCGGTGCAAAAGGCGCGGCTGACGCGTTTGGCATCAAAGCGGCGGATGTACCAACAGCCGCTGACACCCCCGCCAAGCAATCCGCTTTTTGGTATGTCGAGGGCTGCAAACGCGCGTGGCTGGATCAGCAAAACGATGTGACGGTCAAGGACGTGAAGCTTGCGCATCAAGAAGGGTTCAAATCCGTTGAGCACCTCAAGCGCTATACGACGCTGGGCATGGCGACGGATCAAGGCAAGACATCCAACATGGGCGGTCTTGCGATTATGGCGGAAATTGCAGGAAAAGGTATTCCCGATGTCGGAACAACGATCTTCCGCCCGCCTTACACGCCTGTGTCCATTGGCGCGCTCGCCGGTCGTATGCGCGGGATGGAGTTCCACCCGACACGTCTGACCCCCTCGCATTTCTGGGCGAAAGAGCGCGGCGCGGTTTTTGTTGAAGTGGGCAATTGGCTGCGCGCGCAGTGGTTCCCGATCGAGGGCGAAACCCATTGGCGTCAATCGGTAGACCGCGAAGTCAAAGCAACCCGTGCCTCTGTCGGTGTGTGCGATTGTACAACGCTTGGAAAAATCGATGTGCAAGGCGCGGATGCGGCGACGTTCCTCAACAAACTCTACTGCAATCCGTTTGCGAAACTGGCTGTTGGCAAGGTGCGCTATGGTCTGATGCTGCGCGAAGATGGTATCGCAATGGATGATGGCACGGCTGGCCGTTTGGCGGAAGATCATTTCGTTGTGACAACGACCACAGCCAAAGCTGGCCCTGTCTATCAACACATGGAATTTGTGCGTCAGTGCTTGATGCCGGACGCGGATGTGCAGCTGATTTCCACCACGGAAGCTTGGGCGCAATATGCGGTTGCTGGGCCGAATTCGCGCAAGCTTTTGCAAAAGATTGTCGACCCCGAGTTTGACATCTCGAATGAGGCGTTTGAGTTCATGGCCTGCGCCAATATTACCGTCTGTGGTGGTTTGCGCGCGCGTTTGTTCCGTATTTCTTTTTCTGGCGAAATGGCCTTTGAGATCGCTGTACCGTCGCGTTATGGCGACGCTTTGATGCGCAAACTGATGGAAGAGGGCGAAGAGTTCGACGTTGTTCCTTACGGCACAGAAGCGCTCGGCGTGATGCGTATCGAAAAGGGGCATGCGGCGGGCAATGAGCTGAACGGCACAACCACTGCGAACAATCTTGGCATGGGTCGAATGGTGTCCAAGAAAAAGGACAGCATCGGCACGGTTCTGTCTGAACGCGCAGGTTTGAATGAAGAAGATGCGTTGAAGCTGGTCGGCGTGAAGCCGCTCGCGCGCGAAGACAAGATCACCGCTGGTGGGCATTTGATGGCGGCCGATGGCCCTGTCGATGCCGCGCATGATCAGGGCTATGTAACTTCCGCCGCCTATTCGCCAGAAGTCGGGTCAATGATCGGTCTCGCGTTCATCAAATCGGGGGATGCGCGTATGGGCGAAAAGATGCGCCTTGTTTCGCCGGTGACCGATAGCGAAGTCGAGGTCGAAGTGACTTCTGCCCATTTTGTTGACCCAGAAGGGGGACGCCAACGTGCATAGCCTTACTCCTATTACTGCCCTTGGCGGGCAAACCGTGCGCGTTGACACGATTGGCAATGCTGAATTGCGCGAGAGCGATGGTCTCGCGCTCGCCTCTGTTCATGGGCGTCTAGGGCACGAAGCTGCGTGCCGCGCGCATCTGTCTGATCTGCTCGATGGTCGTTTGCCTGCGGTCGGCAAAGCGGTTCTGCGTGATCCCGAAGCCGCGTTCTGGACGGGGCCGGATCAATGGATGGTCGGCGCGCCTTTTGCGAGCCACGAAGACCTTGCGAGCCAGTTGAAGTCCCGTTTTGGCGATACTGCGTCGATCACTGAACAAACCGATGCTTGGGCGTGCTTTGATCTGCAAGGCAGCGCGATGGAGCAGGTTGTCGAGTTGTTATGTCCGATCAACGTCCGCCAGATGACAACGGGCGATGCACAACGTACGTCTATTCATCACTTGGGATGTTTCGTTCTGCGCCGCGATCCGAGTGATTGGGTGCGCATTCTTGGACCTCGCGCGTCTGCGGGGTCTTTGCATCATGCGATTGTGACGGCGATGCGCTCGGTCGCCTGAGCGTTCTTAAAACAGCCAAGAACACCTCAAAAAGCGTCAAGCGGGGGGATTTTATTTACCCGTATGAAATTTTTTATCCTATAATGAAGGGAATGGACCGAATTTCGGGTGAACTCTCGTGAATTGTTGTGTTTGCAGTTGGGCCACTCTAGGAGGCTAAGAGGATGAACATAGAAGCGATATCGCCCGAGATGGTTGTTAAACTTAGTCAAGATCCGCATGTCACATCTGCGGGAGAGCGCGAGAAGGTTCTCGAAGTTGCGATTGGCCGCGAAGTTCGCGCGTTTCGTAAACAAAAAGAGATCACCGTGGCAGAACTAGCGTCTATGACGGGCTTGTCGATTGGCATGCTCTCCAAGATCGAGAACGGTAACACCTCACCATCCTTGAGTACGCTGCAAACGTTGGCGAATGCGCTGTCGGTACCACTCACGAGCTTTTTCCGTCGCTTTGAGGAGCAACGCTCAGCGGTTCATACGAAAGCGGGCGAGGGTGTTGAGTTGGAGCGCGAAGGCACGCGCGCAGGCCATCAGTATAACCTGCTGGGCCACATTGGTGCGAATTCGAGCGGTGTGATTGTGGAGCCTTATTTGATCACTTTGTCAGAACAATCTGATGTGTTTCCGATGTTCCAACACGGCGGGATCGAGACAATTTATATGCTTGAGGGTAAAGTCGATTATCGCCACGGCGATGATGTGCATTCCTTGCTGCCGGGGGACACTCTGTTTTTTGATGCGGATGCGCCGCATGGTCCTGAAAAGCTTGTGGAATTGCCTGCACGCTATCTTTCGATTATCAGCTATCCGCAATCAACAGGCTGAGTGAGGGTAGGGTGCGTGAAACCACGCACCTTACGTTGGTGTCACGCCTGAAGCGGCGGTTCTGAGTCTTTGTCAGGCCAAATCCCTGGACTTGTGGGCAAGCCATCATCAAACTTTGCCAAGTAGTCCAGCATCATCGGACGGTTGTCGATGAAGCCTTTGTAGGTCGCCAGCTCTTCTGGCAAATCACGGATCACACGGTGCAAACGACGACCCCATTTGGGCATCGTCATCATGTCATCGAAATTGCACAGATAACAGCGGATCGGAAAGACCAGTGCGTTCGAGCGCGGCAGGCGGAAGAACGTCTGTAGCTCCACGCGTAAGTGCTGTTTCTGGCCGATGTTATCCGGTGTGATCGTCGTTTTTTGAATGCCCCATTTGTGATAGTTTTCAGGGGATGTATCTAGAAGCGGATTCACCGTCATCGTCCAGTTCAAGCGACGTGCAGGTGACCCTTGCTGGATATTCAAAAGGAACTTCAACGCTCGAACAAAGATGCCCTTTTCATGGGCCAGCGGCACAGGGGCGTGCCACTCAAAGAAGTTCATCCCGATATCGAAATCGAGTGACCAATCGGCTTGCGTCGTCACAGTGCCTGCGTCCATCCACAGATTGTCATCGCGTTGATCCAGTACACAAAAATCACCCTGCGCTTGGCGCGTGATATACTCCATCGGGCCGTAAGGTAGCGTGGTTTCATCAAGGAACGTGAACGTGTCATCAATACCAAGTGGTTTGTTCACCCAGCGCCATTGATCGCCGTCGCGGTGCAGCTCGAACAGGTCGGGATAATCCTCTGATTTGGAGACCATGATCAGCTCAAGCAAATCCCAGCCCGCAAGCGTCATATGCGGCAAAGACTGGCAGCGCAGCGGATCATCCGCGAGCACCATCGCGCGGTCGCGCATCTCAGCGACGTAATGCTCGTCTACATCAAATCGCTTTTCGTAGATCGAGCCTTCGGGACCACCGCGATGCTGCTCCATATTTACCGAATACATGTAGCTGTCTTCGTGGAACGGGAATGGGAACCGCTGGATCGCCCAATCAGAGTTTTTAAACGTGTAATCGTCGCGGAATGTTTCTTCGTTGAACTGAATGGTCATTGTTGGCTCCTATCGGTCCAGCACGAGGGTCTTGCCCTCAAATCTACTCACACACGGCATGATCTTTTCGCCTGACGCATGTTCATCATCTTCCAACCAGTGATCGCGGTGAATGAAGTTACCGGAATAATCAATCACGCGCGTTTCGCATTGCCCACAGGCTCCGCCACGGCACAGATAGGGTGCATCCACGCCTGAACGCTCCATCGCTTCCAGCAGGCTTTCATCTTCGCCGACTTGAATGACTTTGTTGGACACGGCGAGTTTCACTTCAAACGGTTTGCCCGGTTGTGGCGCGAGGAATTCCTCGTAATGCACGGCTTCGCGCGGCCAGCCGAGTTTTTCCGTCGTTGCGCGCACCCAGTTGATCATACCTTTGGGGCCACACACGTAAACATGCGTGCCAACAGGTTGACCGTTGAGCAATTCTTCCAGCGCGATCGCTTGCTTTTCATCGTCGTAGTAAACATGGGCCTCGTAAGGATGTGCTGACAACAGCTCATCCACATAGGATCCAAGCGCCGCGTTACGACACGCATAATGCAATTCCCAAGCACCACCCAAGCGTTCCATCTGCTTGATCTGGCTCAAGAACGGCGTGATTCCGATGCCGCCTGCAATGAACAGTTGTTTCTTGGCGCGCAGGTCCAGCGAGAAAAGGTTCACAGGATAGCTGATCACCATTTTGTCCCCAACAGAGACATTGTTATGCATGAACAGGGATCCACCACGCCCCTCATCATCGCGGCGCACAGATATTGTGTAGGCGCTTTGATCCATAGGATCGGACATTAGCGAGTAGGGGTTCATACGCGTGATTGCGCCGTCTTTCATTTCAACAACCGTATGCGCGCCACCGGAGAAGGTGGGCAGCAAGCCACCATCCGTGCGCTCAAACTTGAAGCGTGTGACGAGTTCATTCACAGCAACGATTTCGGTGACAGTGACGTCAATTTTCTCTGCACCACTCATTCGTAAATCCCCTTTGATGGAGGAACATTTCCGGGGTCTTCCGCGTCAATGCACACGCCTTGATAGGCGGCAAGACGACGGGAGTAATGATCGCGCACGAACAGGTTCAAACCGCAGTGAGAGCAAACGAATGGATCAATCGCGACGTCCTCTGTGATGCCCTTGCAGTGAACGCATTGCATACGGCGCGCGGTGCTGCCGCGATGTTCGGTCTGGACGGCTGTATATGGAATGCCTGCGTTCGTGCATTCGCGCATAGCTTGACCCATCAGGCTTTCGGTGCCCGACAGATAGACCTGCGTGCTCATCTTGGCGTCCTGCAACACACGCTGAATGCGGGAAGCGGCGGCCTCGTAAGACGGGCCTTCGTAGTATTGCGCAGGGTTCAACGCGCGCAGCTTGTCGCCATAATCGGTGCCTTTGGCGATGAAAATGATATGCGCGCCTGTCATCAATTCTGGCGTTGCGACGTCCAAAATAGCCTCTGCGCCTTGTGCGTCAGCGATCATCAAGTGATGCTTGCCTGCGCGTGGCTCAAGCGTGCCCCAAACAGGGCGGCTTCGGATCGATTGTGGGAATTCGAATTTCGACATGAGTTACCCTGTGAGCGATGGAAAGAGGGCGCGAAGAATATCTCGCGCCCTGAAGTCATAACAAATCAGCCTTTGGCTGTGCGGATTGATTTGTCTACATCGTAGAACGGCATCTCTTCTGCAGTTGCTGCCCGCTCTGTTCCGTCCGGCTGCACAACTGTCAGCTTCGTGCCTGCTTTTGCCACCTCTGGTGACAGACGCGCGATGGCGACAGAGTAGTTGTTCAGATCGGAAGACAGACCGTAAGTTATCACGCCAACGTCTTTTCCGTCGTGCATGACGCGGGCGAACATTTCCATCTGGTCCATGCTGTCGGATAGCTGAACGCCGAAGATCTTGAAGCGCTCTTTGCCTTTGGCGGCATAATGGTTCTCTGCACCGATAAAGCCGATCTTGTCGGGTGAGACCGTAAAGTCGAGGCCCAGTTCCCAAAGCGTGTCGCCGCAGGGCTCATCGTCGAACGGGAAGGTCTCAGAGTTATCGCCGGGATAGAACAGCAGATAGCTTTCAATTCGCAGCATATCGAGTGTGGAGAACTGCGTCGGACGCACGCCCATGTCCTTGCCGGATGCGAGAATGTTGTCCCACAGATGCACCGCATCCTTGCCACGGCAGAAAATCTCATAGCCACGCTCGCCAGTATAACCTGTGCGCGAGATCATGACGTCTTTGCCAAAGAGGCGGGTTTGCATGATGCCAAAATAGGCCAAATCGCGGATTGCTGGGATTTCTTTGGCCAGCAGATCAACCGAAAGCGGACCTTGCAGCGACATGTCGTGCAGATCGTCGTCCATCAAAACGGTGCAGTTCTTTGCGGCAGCGACAGAGGTCAACTGCTCCATGCCTGTGCCTGTGCCGTGCACGACCAACCATGAATTTACTGCGAGGTGATAGATGATGCAGTCATCAATGAATTTGCCGTCGCTGTTGAGGATCGACGCATAGGTCGAGCGACCCGGTGCAATTTTCTCAACGTTACGCGTTGTGACGCGGTCAATGACGTAGGCCGCATCTGGGCCAGTGACGTGGACTTTCTTCAAGCCAGAGACGTCCATCAAGCCAGCCTTGGTGCGGATCGCCTCATAGTCGGCTTTCGCGCGCTCGGGCGTGTGATCATAGAACCAAGCGGTTCCCATGCCGTTCCAGTCTTCCAACTCGCCGCCAATTTCTGCGTGACGGTGTGCTAGTGCTGAATGTCTCCAGATGATCGCCATCGGATTCCCCTATCTGTTGTGAGTCTTGTTTGGCTGTATTCAGCCCGACAGCGCTTCAAAAAGCAACATTGCGATTAAACTTTTTTTCCTGTCAGGCAATAAAAATGAAAAAGGGGGGCCGTATTTGGCCCCCCGATCCGTGTTCGAGCTGAAATTACTTGTCGAACGTTTTCGCTTTCGCGCTTTCAGAGCGCTGACCAATCACCAGCACGACGACACAAGCGATCATCGCAAGGACAGTCGTGATGCCGGGCAGGGAGGTGCCCCAACCGATGAACATGGCACCGTCAACAACACTCCAGGACGCTTCAGAATATGGAAACATGTGTTTCTCCTAAGTTTCTAAGTTGATTATTCAGCAGGTGTGACTGGAGCATCTGTGCCCCACTCAGGATAACCAGCCGCTGGTACTTTCACGAGATCCATACCCGCAAGCTCTGCACCTTCACGGATACGCAGCATGCCGAACATCTTGAGAATGTAGGACACAACGTAACCCGGCACGAAACCAAGCAAGAAGAAGACAACTGCTCCGCCGATTTGACCCATCAGGCTCACAGTTGGTGCGTTGTCGATCGCAAGCGATGGATAACCAGCGCCCCAGATACCGAGCATAACCACACCATAAAGGCCGATTGTGCCGTGCACTGTGACCGCGCCAACCGCATCGTCGATACCGCGACGCTCTAACCAATCTGCGCAAGGCTTCAGGATCAGACCTGCAGACATTGCAATCAGGAAAGCATGTGCAGGGAAGTAGATATCCAGACCAGACGCCGTGGAAATAATACCCGCAAGCGCGCCAGACATCATCCAGAATGGATCACGTGTGAAGAGCCATGTACCTATGATACCACCCGCAACACCCATCAGGATGTTGAACGATAGGGAACCAAGCGTAATCGGCGTGCCATAGATCGTTGCGAACTTGTCTGGGAACCAGCTCCATGCTTCGCCCGGAGGAACGACGCAAGCCATCAAGAAGCCCCAGAAGCCAACAATAATCAGCATCAGACCAACAACAGTGAGGGGCATATTGTGGCCCGGAATGTGGTTAGCTGAGCCATCCGCGTTGAACTTGCCGATCCTTGGCCCAAGGTTGATGAGAACACCCAGCGCAAAGAAGCCAGCAACCGCGTGAACAAGACCCGCAGCACCGAAGTCATGGACGCCCCATTTTGTGACCATCCAGCCATCTGCATGCCAGCCCCAAGCCGCCGCAACGACCCAAGCGAACGAGCCAAGCACAACAGCGAGGATGATAAAGCCGACCGTTTGGATGCGTTCAATGACTGCACCGGACATGATAGAAGCCGTTGTACAAGCGAACAGCGCGAAGGCACCAAAGAACACGCCAGAAATGTTATCGGCAATGTTCGGACCCATGTACTGAGCAGACTCGCCCCAGCCCCATGCAATCGAGTTGGCATATTCAACGCCGGAAATGCCCATCGGACCAGCGGCACCGGGAATGCCTGTTGGGAAACCGAAGTAGACCCACCAGCCAAAGAAGTAGAATGTCGGGATCATGAACGCGAAGGCGAGAATGTTCTTAACGCCAGAGGACAACACGTTCTTGAGCCGAGATGCGCCCATTTCATACGCAAGGAATCCCGCGTGGATGATGATCATCAACGGAATGGTCAGATAATAGTAGGTTTCAGCGAACATGGTGTTGGTGACTTTTGCACCTGCACCGCTTCCCGCCGCTTCAAGCGCTGCCACTTTGGCAACGAGCTCTGCGATTTGGTCTTCCACTGTGAGGACTCCCCTTTGGCTGTCGTTTTTTCGATGCCTTCCGTCGTGAATGCGGTCGGCTGGTGCGCAATCAAACATGAGATTCGCAATTTTCATAGTGTTTTTTGCCTTAAGTGAAAAAAAGTTTCCTAACAGTTGAGCCGGAAAAAATTTGCTGTTAGCGTCTGAGTCGAATGCCGCGAGCCAAGCGGCCGTTTTTCGAGGGATTTTAATATGTGCGGAATTGTTGGCCTTTTTCTCAAGGACAAGTCGCTAGAGCCAGAATTGGGCAAAATGCTCACCTCCATGTTGATCACGATGACCGATCGTGGCCCCGACAGTGCGGGCATTGCGATTTACGGTGATGAATCAAAAGGTTCCTCCAAGATGACAGTGCAATCTGACGCGCCTGATCTGGAGTTTTCTGGTCTTGACAGTGCGCTCGCTGATGCGCTCGGCGGTGCTGTGTCGATGCAAGTGATAAGCACGCACGCGGTTCTGTCCATCCCGGCAGGCAGCTTTGAAAAAGCGCGCCAAACACTGAGCGAAGTGCGCCCCAATGTGCGCATCATGAGTCGTGGTGACACGCTTGAGATTTATAAAGAGGTGGGCCTGCCAAAAGACGTCGCCGCGCGGTTTGACGTCTCCTCCATGTCGGGAACCCATGGAATCGGCCACACTCGTATGGCGACCGAATCTGCGGTGACAACGATGGGTGCGCACCCGTTCAACACCGGCGATGATCAATGTTTGGTGCACAACGGGTCACTCTCCAACCACAATTCCTTGCGCCGCAAACTGCGCCGCGAGGGTATCCACATCGAAACAGAGAACGACACAGAAGTTGGTGCCGCCTACCTCACGTGGAAAATGCGCGAAGGCGCGACATTGGGCGAAGCGTTGGAAAGCGCGCTGGATGATCTCGATGGTTTCTTCACCTTCCTTGTTGGTACGAAAGACGGCTTTGGCGTGGTGCGGGACCCGATTGCGTGCAAGCCTGCCGTGATGGCCGAAACCGATCGATATGTAGCGTTCGGCTCCGAGTACCGTGCGCTCGTTGATTTACCAGGGATCGAAACTGCCCGTGTTTGGGAGCCAGAGCCAGCAACCGTTTACTTTTGGAGCCACAACACGCTCCCAACCAACACAGAGAAAGCAGCGTAAATGCAGACAGTCGATTTACAGGAAATGGGCCTGCGCGGCGTGAATGCGGCGCTGCATGCTCAGGCGGATGATACGAACCAGACCGCTTGGACCATCGAGAACGCCAAAGGCGCGCATGCGATTGCATGTGGTCTGGATGCGCCGATTGAAGTCACTGTCAAAGGCTCCACAGGGTATTACTGCGGTGGCATGAACCAGCAGGCGACGATCAAGATCGATGGCTCTGCGGGGCCAGGCACGGGCGAAAACATGATGTCCGGCAAAATTGTAATTGAGGGCGATGCGAGCCAGTACCTTGGTGCGACGGCGCATGGCGGCATGATCGTGGTCAAGGGCAATGCCTCTTCGCGCTGCGGCATTTCGATGAAAGGCGTGAACATCGTTGTTCAAGGCAACATTGGCCACATGTCTGCGTTTATGGGTCAATCTGGCAACCTTGTGGTGTGCGGTGATGCAGGCGATGCGCTAGGTGACAGCTGCTACGAGGCACGTTTCTTTGTGCGCGGTTCGGTGAAAAGTCTTGGTGCCGATTGCGAGAAGAAAGAAATGCGGAGCGAGCATCTGACGCTTTTGCAAGGCCTCTTGGATGAAGCAGGGATCGACGCTGATCCGAAAGACTTCACGCGCTATGGCTCGGCGCGCAATCTCTACAACTTCGACGTTGATAACGCTGCTGCGTATTAAGGATACCAAAAATGAAAACACACGACGCAAAAGGTATTCCGCACACATCGCCCCGGCAGTCTGCGACCTTCACACAAGACATCAACTCTGACATCCGCCGCGCGGCTGCGACGGGTATCTATGACATTCGCGGCGGTGGTGCGAAGCGTAAAGTGCCCAGCTTTGATGATCTACTCTTCATGGGCGCTTCTATTTCGAGATATCCTTTGGAAGGCTACCGCGAGAAGTGCGAAACATCCGTTACGATTGGTGGCTTGCACGCCTCCAATCCGATCGAGCTTGATATCCCTGTGACCATCGCAGGCATGTCCTTTGGTGCGTTGTCTGGTCCCGCGAAAGAAGCGTTGGGGCGCGGCGCGTCTATGGCGGGCACCTCCACGACAACGGGCGATGGTGGCATGACGCCCGAAGAGCGCGGGCATTCTGACAAGCTGGTCTATCAGTATCTTCCATCGCGTTACGGCATGAACCCCAATGATCTGCGCAAAGCGGATGCGATTGAAATCGTGGTTGGCCAAGGCGCGAAACCCGGTGGTGGTGGAATGCTCTTGGGTCAGAAAATCTCTGATCGTGTGGCGCATATGCGTAACCTTCCTAAAGGGATCGACCAGCGCTCTGCGTGTCGTCACCCTGATTGGACGGGGCCAGATGATCTGGAGATCAAAGTTTTGGAGCTGCGTGAGATCACCGGCTGGAAAGTGCCAATTTATGTGAAAGTCGCGGGTGCACGTCCTTATTACGACGTCACTTTGGCTGTGAAAGCTGGTGCGGATGCAATCGTGCTGGACGGTATGCAGGGCGGTACAGCGGCGACGCAAGACGTGTTCATTGAACACGTAGGCCAGCCAACGCTGGCGATCATTCGCCCTGCGGTTCAAGCGCTTCAGGACCTCGGGATGCACCGCAAGGTTCAGTTGATTCTGTCGGGCGGGATCCGTTCTGGCGCGGATGTGGCCAAGGCGATGGCGCTTGGCGCGGATGCGGTTGCGATCGGTACGGCCGCGTTGATTGCTTTGGGTGACAATGATCCAAAATACGAAGCAGAATACAACGCGCTTGGCACGACGGCAGGGGCTTATGATGACTGGCACGAGGGCCAAGACCCCGCAGGCATCACTACGCAGGATCCAGAGTTGATGAAGCGTTTCGACCCGATCGAGGGTGGTCGCCGTTTGCGCAACTACCTCAAGGTAATGACGCTTGAGGCGCAAACAATCGCGCGTGCTTGCGGCAAGAACCATCTGCACAACCTTGAGCCAGAAGATCTGGTTGCTTTGACGATGGAAGCGGCAGCGATGGCCAAAGTTCCGCTTTGCGGCACGGATTGGTATCCCGGCAAGCCCGGCACTGGTTACTAGAGACATAAACAAAGGCGCGGCCAGCATGTGGCACGCGCCTTTTTCAATACAAAATATAAGACGACAGGGACAAAAACAATGACAGTTGATCTGGCAAAATTCGCGCAAGAGAACGGCGTAAAATACTTCATGATTTCTTTCACCGACCTGTTCGGCGGTCAGCGCGCCAAGCTGGTTCCCGCGCGCGCGATTGCGGATATGCAGGAAGACGGGGCTGGGTTTGCGGGCTTTGCCACATGGCTCGATCTCACACCTGCGCACCCTGATATGCTTGCTGTGCCTGATCCTGATGCGGTGATCATCCTGCCGTGGAACAAAGAAATCGCTTGGGTTCCAGCCGATTGCGTCATGGAAGGTGAGCCCGTCGAGCAAGCCCCGCGCAATGTGCTGCGCAAACTAATTGCCGAGGCTGCCGAAGAAGGCATGCACGTCAAGACAGGGATCGAAGCAGAGTTTTTCCTGCTGACCCCTGAAGGCGATCAGATCAGCGACAGCTTTGATACAGCGGCGAAGCCTTGCTACGATCAGCAAGCGTTTATGCGTCGTTTGGACGTGATCCGTGAAATCTCTGACTACATGTTGGAAATGGAATGGGGTGCCTATCAGAACGACCACGAGGACGCGAACGGACAGTGGGAAATGAATTGGGACTTTGATGATGCACTAAAGACCGCAGATAAGCACAGTTTCTTCAAGTTTATGACCAAATGCGTCGCCGAAAAGCACGGTTACCGCGCGACATTTATGCCCAAGCCTATTGAAGGCCTGACAGGCAACGGGTGTCATGCGCATGTTTCTGTTTGGGATGCGCCGGGTAAAGCGTCCAAGACCAACGTCTTCGCGATGGAGGCAAATGATTCCAGCCAAACCGCAGAGCTGGGTTTGTCTGAAAAAGGTCGTCACTTCCTTGGTGGTATTATGAAGCACGCATCCGCACTGGCCGCGATCACCAACCCGACAGTGAACAGCTACAAACGCATCAACGCGCCGCGCACGATGTCTGGTGCGACTTGGGCACCGAATACGGTGACTTGGACAGGCAACAACCGCACACATATGGTGCGCGTTCCTGGCCCGGGTCGTTTCGAGCTGCGTTTGCCAGACGGTGCGGTGAACCCGTATCTGCTTCAAGCCGTGATCATCGCGGCGGGTCTGTCTGGGGTGCGTTCCAAAGCGGATCCTGGCAAACGTCATGACATTGATATGTATGCAGAAGGCCACAAGATCACAGATGCGCCAAAGCTGCCTTTGAACATGCTCGATGCGATGCGCGAGTATGACAAAGATGAAGGTTTGAAGGCGGCGATGGGCGAAGAATTCTCGCGCAGCTATCTCAAGATGAAGATGCAAGAGTGGGATTCATTCGTGTCGTATTTCTCTGGTTGGGAAAAAGACAACACGCTGGATATTTAAAAGCGAGGTGCGTGGGAAACCACGCACCTTACGGGCGATTTGCTACAAATAATGGAGACACAAATGACCAAAAGAGTTGCAATCATTGGCGCGGGTCCATCGGGTCTTGCACAACTGCGTGCCTTTCAATCTGCCGCTGAAAAAGGAGCCGAGGTTCCAGAGATCGTTTGCTTTGAAAAGCAATCAAACTGGGGCGGTCTTTGGAATTACACATGGCGCACGGGGTTGGATCAATATGGCGAGCCTGTACACGGTTCTATGTATCGATACTTGTGGTCGAATGGTCCAAAAGAGGGTTTGGAGTTTGCGGATTATTCCTTTGAAGAGCATTTCGGCAAGCAAATCGCCTCTTATCCGCCGCGCGCTGTTTTGTTCGACTATATCGAAGGTCGCGTGAAGAAAGCCGGTGTGCGTGATCAGATCCGTTTTGAGACCGCTGTGCGCTGGGTTCAAAAGACCGATGCGGGATTTGATGTGACTGTTTGTGATCTACCAAATGATCGCACATATACCGAGAGCTTTGATCATGTGATCGTCGCGTCTGGCCATTTCAGTACGCCGAATGTACCGCAATTTGATGG
This sequence comes from Planktotalea frisia, assembly GCF_001890925.1. Classification (GTDB taxonomy): domain Bacteria; phylum Pseudomonadota; class Alphaproteobacteria; order Rhodobacterales; family Rhodobacteraceae; genus Planktotalea; species Planktotalea frisia. The sequence continues at coordinate 8,103 of NZ_MLCB01000106.1, read as the reverse complement.
GTTTGAGAGCTTCAAGGGCCGAACCTTGCACGCCCATGATTTCCGCGACGCGATGGAATTTGCAGGCAAGGATATCTTGATTGTCGGCACATCTTATTCAGCAGAGGACATCGGTTCGCAACTTTGGAAATACGGTGCAAAGACGATCACAGTCAGCCACCGCACAGCTCCAATGGGCTATGATTGGCCGGGAAATTGGCAAGAGGTCCCGCTGCTCACAAAGGTTGAGGGCAACACGGCACATTTCAAAGATGGCACTACGAAAGATGTCGATGCCGTAATTCTTTGCACAGGCTACAAGCATCACTTTCCTTACATGCCTGACGATCTGCGTCTTCAAACCGCGAACCGCTTGGCGAGTTCTGACCTTTATAAAGGTGTGTCCTTCGTGCCTGAGCCGGACCTCTTTTACCTTGGGATGCAGGATCAATGGTTTACGTTCAACATGTTCGACGCACAGGCGTGGTATGTGCGCGACGTGATTATGGGACGGATTGCAATGCCTGACAAAGCGGCGATGGAGGCGGATGTTGCTGACCGCATCGCGCGCGAAGACGCTGGTGAAGATGATTATGACGCGATCTGGTATCAAGGCGATTACATCAAGGAATTGATCGCGGATACGGACTATCCCGACTTTGACGTGGAGGGCGCGTGCCAAGCGTTCAAAGAGTGGAAAGGTCACAAGAAAAAAGACATCATGACTTTCCGCAACAACGCCTACAAGTCGGTGATCACAGGAACGATGGCACCGATCCACCACACGCCTTGGAAAGATGCGCTTGATGATAGTTTAGAAGTGTATCTGCAGAACTAGCCATAACGGGGGATGGGGAGTTTGTCCCCATCCGCTGATCTTGCAAACTATTAGCGACATATCGCGCAGACTCTTTGACGCGGATTTGCATGATTTCACGGCTTTTTGAGGCAAGGCTAGGACAGGAACAACCTCCGGAGCCTCTCTTATGACAGAGCCAAGCCACCTCGATATCGCCTTGGAGCGGATCAAAATCCTGCATGAAACGCACCCGGAAGTCCGTGCATTTTGCCGATTTCCGAGCGACGTCGTGGGGCAAGACATTACACCGTTTCATGTTCCAGCGTCTGACTTGCTTCAACAAGAAAAGGGCTTGCAGCGTTCAAACGATCCGCAGCTTCGCGATGCGTTGATTGCGATGGCGCCTGACATGATCTGGCGCGAGACTTATAAAGATAGCGACATCGGTGCCGACTTCATGACGCGTTTCGGGTGCTATGAGATTATCGGACGTGACGCGCCTTTTGCCAGCCAATGCATGCGCAGTTTTCTGGTCTATCATCCACCACACTTGCATTATCCGTGGCACCATCATCCTGCGGATGAGATCTATGTAGTGATCGCAGGTGAAGCGGAGTTCCATATGCGCGGACAGCCCTCGCGCATTTTGCAAGCGGGGGAAGCGGCATTTCACCCCTCGGGAACCCCTCATGCTTTGACAAGCCATGACCACCCTGTTTTGACTTATGTGGTCTGGCGAGATGATTTTGATGTGGCACCGGTTTGGTCTGAAACCGAAGGCTAACCGCTCATTATTGGCAGGCTGAGTCTGGGGCAGACGTCCCATCAAGACGCAGAAAAACCAGCGTTTGATTGAGATTTCCTTTGTCCTTCAGCGACAGGCTCAGATGAGCGTTCGGGGCACAAAACTGGTTTTGATCAAAGCTATCAGGATGATTGACGAGCCCGCCTGCGCCCTTTTGCGATTTGGCGGTGAAGCAGTTGGACAGGTTTGTGTTCAGCAGATTGAACGCGTCACGCGCGTCCGTCGTGCGGTAGTCGAAAATCGCATAGCAATAGGAACTTTCCTGACCATCCGCCATCAGTGCAATCGCGCAAATCACATCTCTCGCCGTCTCTTGCTGAAGATAGGTTTTGATATTCTCGCGTGAGCTCAGTTGCGCTTGCAAAGCATTGCAGGTCTCTGCCTGCGCGGGCAGGGCGAGTGCCAAAGCACTCAGCATGAGGCTAGTTCGCAACAAGTTGCTCGCCTTGCTCTACACGAAAAGGGGTGGGCGGCGTGGCTTTGCTGACCCAATAATAAGCCCCTGCATATTCCATGACATACCAGCCCTCCCAGGCGTCGTCCCGTGGCCAAATGCTCTGATATTCGTCGCGTGTTTGGTCAATGCGCCATTCGCCGCGCGCAGAACGTGCGCCCTCTTGCGCGTAAATCGTTACGCCATCTGCACCAAAAAACTGACGATAGCGCGCGCCGTCCCATTTGCCCACGGCTGTGTTGCCCGTAAGCAAGTCGCTGATTTGCGCCGCGGTGAGTTTGACCGATTGCGCGTGGGCGCTGCTGGCAAGGAAGAGCAACGCGCTAGCTGCGAGGACGCGGATCATGAGCGGGGACGTTCCTTTTTCGGATCATAGGCGGCTGTTGCACCGGTGATAACCGCAGGCAAGCGCTTTTGATGGCCGTCGAGCTTGCCAACTTCCAAGGCTGTACCGACAGCAGAATGCGCAACATCTACACGGGCCATGGCGATGTTCTTGCCCAACAGTGGCGAGCGCATCGAAGAAGTGATTTCACCAATCTGCGCGCGGCCAACATGGATGCAATCGCCATGCTCAACGTCCACATTGCTATCAATTTCAAGGCCGACGAGCTTGCGTGCAGGGGTTTCCTTGCGACGGATCAAAGCGTCGCGACCGATGAAATCATCCGTCTTGGACTTGAGCGGAACGGTAAAGCCAATGCCAGCTTCAAAGGGGTCGGTCTGATCGGAAAAGTCGTAATCCGCAAAGATCAAACCCGCTTCGATGCGCACCATATCCAGCGCTTCTAGGCCCATAGGTTTGATGCCGTGCTCTTGTCCTGCATCCCAAATCGCTTGCCAGATTTCGGCGCAATCTTTGGGGTGGCACATGACTTCGTAGCCAAGCTCGCCCGTGTAGCCCGTGCGGGAGACGACAAAAGGAGTACCGCTTTCATCATTGAGACGGGCAGGGGTAAAGCGGAACCATTCCAACTGTTCAAACTCGGGGTTATGGGGCGCAGTCCAGACGATTTTCTTCAACAAATCACGGCTTTCGGGGCCTTGAACGGCCACGTTGTGCAATTGATCGGTTGAGGAACGGACCATGACTTTGAGGCCCAGCTTTTCAGCCTGTTCGCGGATCCATTCACCACCGTAATCATTGCCACCAATCCAACGGAAGTTATCTTTGCCCAAACGGAACACTGTACCGTCGTCGATCATACCACCGTGTTCATAACACATCGCCGTATAAACCACGCCTCCGATAGCGAGGGTCTTCATATTGCGCGTGAAGACATATTGGCAGAGCGCTTCTGCGTCAGGTCCAGTGATCTCGAACTTACGCAGAGGTGAGAGATCCATGATCACGCACTTCTGACGGCAGGCATGGTATTCCTCAATCGGGCCAGCGGCGGCGTAACAATTGGCCAGCCAATAGCCGTTGTATTCGATGAAATTGCGCGTGTGCTTGGCGAATTGATCGTGAAATCCGGTCTGTTTGGTCATCTTGTATTCCGCATCTGGAGTGGGGCGATAAGCGACAGAGCGTTGGAACGTCTCTTTGCCAGAGTATGTGCGCACGTGGATATCGCTAGGGTTCCATCCGTTCGCGGCAGTGGTGTCATCGGGGCAGGCGGAGCTGACACAGACGATATCCGTCAGCGCGCGCAGCAGAACGTAATCACCAGGGCGCGACCATGGCTCATCTGCATACATCACGCCGTGATCATCAAGGCCTGTGTTGAAGAAGAAGTTGATCGCCATCCAGCCTTTGCGACCTGCGATGTTGTATTCGCTTAAGGCTCTGTTGAAGTTGTCAGAGCAGTTGATGTGGCCCGGATAGCCGATGTCGTCATAGTATTTTGCAGAGCACGCCAGCGCGAAAGCGTCGTGGCGCCCGCAGGTGTCTTGCACGACTTCGACCAATGGGACCATTTCCTGATCGTAGTATTTGGCGTGCAAGCCGGGCATCGGATAAGCGTGGCCCATCAAAGTGCGCGTGGTTGTGACGTCAAGCGCGTGTTCGATCCCTTTGTCGAGCTTGCGGGCCGAGAAGCATTCGAAATCCGAACACTGTCGCCCGTCCACGTCGATGATCTGGATGTAATCACCGGCTTTGACAAAGAACGCCTCGGCGGTTTGCGTGTGCACGCGTATATCAGCAATCGGGTCGGCTAGAGGGGTTGGCAACGCAAACCTGACATTCTGTTGCAGCTTCGCGCGCGTCAGCATCACCGTTAGCGGTGTTGACGTGTTCTGCGTCTCAAAATCCATCGGCGTGCCAGGTGCTGCGACGATCAATGTGCCCTCTGATGCGACGGAAAAGCTCTCGCAGGTGCCCGCAGGGGTTTCAGCCCCGAACAAACCGATCGCGCCTGTTTGCGCCAAATCGATCCCGCGCGCATCAAGGCCCATGCGCAACCCGCGTAAAGACTGATCAGAGCTGGTAAGAAGCGCTTTCAACCCATCCGCAGACGCGCTGCTGGCATGGCCAAGAATCTCAGGCGAGAGCTTGCCAGCCTTATCTGTCACAACAATTTCGCAAGGCTGACCGCCTTCATCGTTGGTGATTGTAAACGTATCGCCCGCATGTACGGGAACAAGGATTGCGCCTGCACCCTCAACAACATAGCGTTCTGTCCCGGCGGGTAGGGAAAATACCCGTGGTTCAATAATAACGCTCGGCTTAGGTGGGCCGGGTCGCACCAATGGGTAGTTATCAAGCATCTTGTCTCCGATCCCGCAGTCCCAACGCTTTGGAAATTTGCATCTGTGGAATATTTGTTTAATCGTGAGAATAATATCAAAATGAAAGAGTCGGCAAATGAAATCGGAGCAAAACAGTGAGTAACCATCAGATAAACTTCATCGGTTGGATATTGTTCGTGATTTCAGCGGTCGGGTTTTGCATTGCAAGCATTGGCAGCTTTTGGGCAATATTCGGCAGCGTCTTCTTTTTGATTGCGTACCTCGTCTTTATGATTCCGTTCATACGGTCCGATAAATGAGCGCGCTCACGCTCGGGTTGATCGCCGCGGTCATGTGGGGCTTCCATGACGTTTGCGTGCGTTTTGTCAGCCAGAAAACACCGCTCATGGCATCGCTCTTGACTGTGCTTGTGATTGGAACAGTGTTTCATCTCGGCGTCATGGGCGTGCAGCAAAGCGCACTCTTTCCAAAGGCTTCTGTGCTTGGGATTTCGACACTGTCAGGTGTGTTCTTTCTCGCCGCTAGTCTTGGCTTGTACGGAGCGTTTCAACGTGGCCCTGTCAAGTTGGTCTCACCCATCATTGCAAGTTATCCGATCTTGTCTATCGCTTGGGCGGCTTGGAACGGCGTGAGTATCTCTGCGCTGCAATTGGGCGCAGTTGTTTTGATCATTTTGGGTGTTTCGTTGGTGGCAGCGTTATCTGATGACAGCGACGGGGACGTGCCACCAATGGGCAAGACGATTGCCTATTCTATTCTCGCCTCTGTCGGCTTTGCGGGGACCTTTGCATTGGGACAGATGGCCAGTGCACAAGCAGGCGAATTGCCCGTGACGCTGGTCACGCGTCTGGTCGCGATTGCATTGCTTTTGATCGGCATTCTTACTTTGAAACTTCCTGTTTGGCCAGGTCGCGCGGCCTTGCCTGTCCTCAGCCTGATGGGGGTGGCGGATGGTATTGCGTTGTTGATGATCAACTCTGCAGGCCATTTGCCTGACGCGCAATATGCGGCGGTAGCCAGCTCGATGTTTGGTCTGTTGACGATTGTCTTTGCTTGGATATTTTTGAAGGAACGTCTGAGCACTGTGCAATGGCTCGGGTGTTTGATTGCCTTTGCAGGGATCGGTTATCTAGCGCTTTAGGCGCATCTTTTTGGGGCTAAGTCCGTATTGCTTCTTGATCGCTTCATTCAGCGAACTGCTTGACCCGAAACCTGTTGCAACAGAAATTTCAATCATAGAAAGTTGGGTTTCTTCAATCAGAGCGCGCGCTTTCTTGGTACGTAGCTGTTTGTAAAACCGCGCTGGTGTTTGGTTGAACACCTCTTTAAACATGCGCTCAAGGTGGCGCGTCGATACGCTCACCTCTTGCGCCAATTCGTACACGTTGAACGGCAGATCGAGCGAGCTTTCCATGATTTCGACGGCACGTTTGAGACGCTGATCAGAGAGAGCTGGCAGCATTGTGATATCGTTAGGTTGTTCAGATTGCGGCGAGCGCACCACGCTCAGCATCAAACGATTACCGAGTTCAGCTAGATCCGCAGTGCTTAGATGAGGCGCGATATGTGCGATCACCAATTCCATTGTTGCGCCGCTACCAGCAGCGGTCAGCACGCCTGATGAAATTTCCGTTAATGCGTTGGTGAGCTTCGGGTAATGTCCTGCTTCTTTGAGAGAAAGTGCGTCGTGCCAATGTGTTGTAACACTGCCGATGGGAGATTTCGTGCGCTTAATGTAGGCCGTTGCGGCTTCAGAAAGCAGTGCAACAGGTCGCGCCAAGCGTCGCATCTGATGCATACGGGACAGCCAATCAGCGTCTCGTCCGCTGCGCCCACCAACGACAAACAATGCATCGCCAAGCTCGTGGTCTTGCACCACAGGTTCTGCACGCACGATCATCCCACATTTGCCTGACAAAAGACCAGGTGTTTCAGAGATGTATCGCCAGCTAAAAGCCTCTTCGCCAAGCATATTGTTGGCGCAGTTTAAAACTTGTGCAATTGCAGAGGTTTCAAATTCGCAAAACCCGCGCCCCACATATATCTCCACCGCCAAAAGCAGTGTCGCGTCATCATCAGGCGCATGTGGTTTTGAAGCGGTGAGGGGCATATTCGTTACGCGCTTTCTATGAGATCCAGCCAGCAGCGACTTGACGTTTGTGCGCGACAATCGCGTTGCGGATCAAAATCGCAACTGTCACAGGTCCTACGCCGCCGGGCACCGGTGTAATCCAGCCAGCGACTTCTGTCACTGCTTGGGTTTGCACGTCGCCTACGATTTTGAAATTGCCGTCCTCATCCGTAATTTGGTTAATTCCAATATCAATCACCGCTGCGCCGGGTTTGATCATGTCTGGCCCAAGAAAGCCCGCGATCCCAACTGCAACAACGACAACATCCGCACGACGCGAGTGCATAGCAACTGAGCGCGTAAGATGATGGCATACTGTTACTGTCGCCCCTTCGGCCATCAGCATCATTGCGGCTGGTTTGCCGACGATCTCGGAATGACCGATCATCACGACCTCAAGCCCTTCGAGGTTGAGACCTGTTTCTTTGATCAACTCGACACTTGCCGCCGCCGTACAAGGCGCAAGGGCGACATCAGAATAAACGATGTTGCCGATTGATGCCGGGTTCATCCCCTCGACATCTTTCAAAGGGTGAACCGCCGATTGTAATGAGCGAATGTTGATATGCGCAGGGGCCGGACGTTGGATGATCACACCAAGAATAGACGCATCATCGTTCATCTGTTGAATGATCTGCTTCGCTTCATCTTGAGTGATGTTGGCGTCCCAATTCACTTGCTCAAACGGTAAACCAGCTCGCTCTGCCCCGCGCGCTTGGTTGCGCACGTAAACTTCGGTTTCCGGCACATCACCGATGCAAATAGAGACAAGACGACCGAGATTGTTTTGCTCATCGGTGTAGTCTTTGCACTCGGCTAAGATTCTGCGCGCAACATTGCGCCCGTCTATAAGGCGGTGATCAGGAAGGGTTTGTGTCATAGTGCGACTCTCGTATTTGCTAAGCGAGAGAGGGTCATGTTTTTGCCTTTAATGCAACAAATATTCTTATCAGGAATATATTGATCACTACATTTTGTCTGCTTACAGCTTTGATTGTCATTAAAAAGGTTCTTTGGGATGAAGTTGCGATTGGGCTCCATTGGACAGAAGTACGAGCAAGCACTTTTTGCAATCAGGCGATTGGCATTCTCAATTTCTGTTTAACTATTCTAGCTTCCTTTTGTGACGATCAGTTGCATATGAACGGTTCTTGTATCGTTTCCTCTCGTCAGACAAAGCGCTGTTTGAAGTGGTCCTACTAATTCGGACAGGTTTGTGGCTCAGCTAAGATGTAATCGGG
>NZ_MLCB01000105.1 GCF_001890925.1 Planktotalea frisia | reverse complement strand
CACAGCGTCGCCTTTGGGTACTTGGCCTCGTAGGTTTTGATAAACAGATCGAAGGCCTTTTCCGCATCGTCTTTGGTCTCGGCCTGCCAAATGTTGTGGATCGCGACCTTGGCCTTTGGCTGGGACAGCTTTGGCAAGCAATTGAGCACGTTCATCGTCTTGTGTTGCCAGCAACGTTGGTGGCGGGTTGCGGGATAGACCTCATCCATGGCGGCCCAGAACCCCATAGCACCATCCCCGATAGCCAATTTAGGTACATTCATCCCTCGACCTTTGAGGGTGAGCAGAACTTCGCGCCAGCTTTGGATGCTTTCGCGCACCCCGTCCTCAATGGACAGAAAACGCTTCTTGCCACGGGCCGTGACCCCAACAATCACAAGGGCACAGAGCTTGTCATCCTCACCGCGCAGACCGCTGTGGACACCATCCGCCCAGATATAGACAATTGGTTCGTCATCCAAATCTGCGCCTTTCCAGCCCGTGTATTCTTTGGCCCAATCGCGCTTAAGCCGAGACACCGTATTTGCTGACAAGCCCTTGGCGTCAGGACCCAACAGAACTTTGAGGGCTGGGGCCATCTCACCGCTGTAAATCCCTTTTAGGTAAAGCCAGGGCAATGCAGCTTCCAACGTTTTGGTTCTGCGTACGTAGGGCGGCACCAATGCAGATCGGAACGTCACCGGTGTACCGTCCTTGGAGCGGACCTTTGGAATACGCACGCTCACAGGGCCAATGCCAGTTTGAAATGGGCGCTCAGGATGGTGCCCATTGCGAACGACAGCCGCGTGACCGTCCTCAGTGCGCAAACCCGCGAATTGCGCCAGGTAACTCACAAGTTCGGCCTCAACTGCTGTCGCAATCAATTGCTGTGCCCCCGTCTTTAGCAATTCCGTAAGCGCGTCAGACATCCCGTCTCGACGCGCAAAATCTACAATGTTAGTCGTTTCCATGGTGGTGTATCTCCTTCGGTTGGGCTGCTGTCTCACAACAACAATTCAACCAGATACGCCGCCAACCTTCAAACCGCCCAAACACCAGATTCAGTCATAGCTC
>NZ_MLCB01000104.1 GCF_001890925.1 Planktotalea frisia | reverse complement strand
TTCGTGAATCATGACGACAAACCAGCATCAAGGCAATTAATGGGTCCTGAGCCTAGCAAGATCATCCTCGGCCAAAATTGTCCTTAACGGAAATTAACATAAGATTGACTATACGTGCGCATTATTCATGCACATGATTGACGCGCATGCCATTAGAGCATAATCTCCCTTCAGGAGGCAGACTCATGAATTCGCATACACGAAAGCCCACAAATCTGTCGTTGGACGCTAATTTGCTTACACAAGCGAAAGCATTGAAGGTAAACCTGTCTCGCGCTGCAGAGGATGGCGTGCGAGTGGCGGTTTCTGTAGCCAAAGCACAGCAATGGAAAGCCGAGAATGCCGCGGCAATCCAAAGTTCCAACGCATACGTTGAGAAGCACGGATTGCCGCTCGACAGTTACCGTCAGTTCTGATGCCAAAGTTTGACGTATTTCCCAACCCGTCTGGTGATGGTTATCTTTTGGATGTCCAAACGGATCTTCTGAGTGATCTCAACACCAGGGTCGTTGTGCCATTGCTGCCAACATCAAGCGCACCGAAGCCTGCAACAAGGCTCAACCCGATTTTTGATTTCGAAGATCAACCAGTCGTTATGGTAACGCAGTTTATGGCGGCGGTACCAACGGGCATTCTCAAGATCTCAGTTGGAAAACTCGATGAAGAGTTCGAAAAGATTACATCAGCAATCGACATGCTTATCCAGGGTTTCTAACTGAAATTAATCCAGCTTATTCTTTACATATATAACATAATGAACCTTATGCGAATTTGACCAATGTAGCCGCAAACGCGCAGAACGTGAGGCCCGCGCAGCCAGCCAGGGCTCCGATATCTGAGGTCTACGCCCTGTCAGGCTGCGCTACCGTCAGCGCCCGTGGTGACATTCCTGCTTTGCGCAATCGGTGACATTTCTGAATGGCGTTTACAGACCAAGTGGTAAAAATACTGCCAGCCCCTCAAAAGACTACCCTCCCTGCTGACTCCTGGACTAAGCCGCTCGCGCGGCAGTGGCGCTTGTTGCGGTCGTTCTACTTCCTGATCTGACGTTGTTTTC
>NZ_MLCB01000103.1 GCF_001890925.1 Planktotalea frisia | reverse complement strand
CGGATCATGCGGTTAGCTGAATCGTTCTACGGTCAGACGTCAACCCGTCAAAAGTCGGGTGCTCGAGGACTCTGTGTATATATCAATACGTTGCGTTGATTTCTTGGGGCAAATTGCACCTATTGAACAGGTGCAAACCCCGTGATCAGCTGTTTCAAGCCAAACGCAGCGCCAATGAAGATTGCGATTAAAGCAACCGGCGCGCTGAAGGCGAGCACAGAAAAGGCGGAAATCCCTTGGCCGACGCTGCACCCTACAGCGAGCACCGCGCCTGGTCCCATAAGCGAAGCGCCGAGTAATTGGCGACGCAGTTCGCGCGGATCCTCGCACGCTTCCCAGCGAAAATGCCCTTTGGAATAAGACCCGAGGATCGCGCCGACCACAACGCCAACGATAGAGCCAACACTGAACGAGAGCGTGTTTCCCGAAGCGGTCATAGCGTAATAGATTGTATCGCCGATCGGCGCGGCAAAAGAATGTGTTTCGATGGCTTCAACCGCAAAGCCGTTTTCAGCAATCCAATGCGTGCCGAGCCAGCCGGAGAGCACCGCAAGTCCGACAATAGTCCCCCAGAATATATGTGAGGGGGATCGGCGCATCTCTTTGTTCCAAAGAGCAAAAATCAAAAGCGCACTGCCGAAAAGCAGACCGGTTAAAAGCGCGGGCACGCCTGCGCGTTCGAGCAATTGGGTGAACCCTTGAGGAGTGCTAGCACCCATCTCGACAGGGAAAGCCCAAACGCGGATATGTGCGAGAGGGCCGGACATGACGAAATAGGCCGATAGCCCCATTACGATTACAATCACGAAAGAGCGCAGATCACCGCCGCCAAGCCGCGCCAGCGCGCCGTAACCACAGTTCCCACTGAGCGCCATGCCATAGCCGAACATTAGTCCACCGATGATCGTTCCTGCGGGGTTCCAATTTCGATCAAGATAGGCCGATAAGGCCGGATCAAAACTGCCAAAAGAGCTGGCGATATGAGTGCCAAAGATTGCAACGCCAAGGGCAATTCCCCACATGCGCAAGCGTTTGTCGTCGCCGCCGTACAGATAGTCTTCAATCGCGCCAAGGGTGCAAAAACGGCCCATTCTGGCGGCAAGTCCTAATGCAATGCCACCAAGCAAACCGATAAGTGCTGCGAGGTTGGCTTCTGCGACATACTCCAACACTTGGCGTCCCCCTTTGCCAAATTCTGGCTCAGTCCTTGGTTAATCGTCGCGACAAAACAGATCGTAGACGACTTCCATGATCTGTTTTGGGCGCTCATCTGTAAGGCTGTAGTATATCGTTTTGCCTTCGCGGCGCGGGGTGACAAGACCCTCTAGGCGCAATCGTGACAATTGCTGAGAGACGGCGGCCTGACGTGACGAAAGCAATTCCTCGAGTTCTGTCACCGACTTTTCGCCAGAGGCCAGATGACACAAGATCATCAATCGGCCTTCATGGCTGATCGCCTTTAGAAAGTTGGACGCCAACTGTGCGTTGGTCATCATTTTATCCAAATCTGCAGCACACATATTCTTGTCAAATACGGGCAGGCGCGAGATCGGCGGCGTGTCAACTTGGGTTGTCATATTGGGCGTCATAGTAGATTAACTTGCCTCTTCCAAGGAAATTTCAGCGCGGGTGAGCATCATAGAAAGCAAACTCCAAAAGAAGTCTTCGCCGGGATAGCCCTCGATGCGATCGCGTTCTTTGCCGTCTTCAACCAGTATAAAAGTGGGTGTGTAGTGCACACGGCGCGCAAATTCGACATCTGGCGTTTCGCTGTGCAGATCATACCGTCTAAGCGGTGCTGCTTTGCCTTCGGCTGTTTTAGGATAAATGTGGGCGATGTCTTTGTTCCATTTGGCACACCAAAAACAGCCGTCTTCTTCGGCCATGAGCAGATACGTGTCTGCGAGCACAGGAAGCGGAGCCATTAACATGAGGCTCGCGAGAGCTGCTTTAAGCACGGGGATCACCGCCTTGTTGACGAATTCATAATTCTTACATAATCTAATTTTTGAATGTTTCAAGTAAAAGGCCTGCGCACCAATGTTTGACATTTCTTTCTTTGGTGCAGCTTTCGCAGGGCTCTTGTCGTTTCTGTCCCCCTGCATTCTGCCAATCGTACCGTTTTACCTAAGCTATCTTGCGGGCGTCGGGATGAACCAGATCGCAGCGGACGCAGAAGTATCGCCACAAGTGCGCATGCGCGCTTTCCTTGCAGCGTGTTGTTTTGCGCTTGGTGTGATCACTGTCTTTATGGGGCTTGGCGCGACGGCGACGGTCTTTGGTCAAATGGTGCGCGAGTACTTTGATATTTTGCGCTGGATTGCTGCGGCGATCATTATCGCCATGGGATTGCACTTTTTAGGCGTGCTCAAGATTGGCATTCTGTATCGTCAGTTTCGTGCGGATGCAGGCAGCACAACGAATGTGGGCTTTCTTGGCGCATATGTGATCGGCCTTGCCTTTGCGTTTGGCTGGACACCTTGCGTTGGCCCTGTGCTGGCTGCGATCCTTTTTACCGCCGCCGGTCAAGAAAGTGCAGGGCAGGGCGCGGTGCTGCTCTTTGCCTATGGGGTCGGGATGACGTTGCCCTTTGTGATTGCAGCGCTCTTTATCGGGCCCTTCATGAAGTTCATGGCGCGGTTTCGCCGTCATTTGGGGCTTATTGAAAAACTTATGGGGGCGCTCCTTATCGTTTTTGGCGTTCTGATTGCGACCAACACTATCAATATAATTGGGCAATGGATGCTGGAGAATATTCCATGGTTCAGCACCATTGGCTAACGAGGGGACTTAACGATGCTTATACACAGAGTCCTCGAGCACCCGACTTTTGACGGGTTGACGTCTGACCGTAGAACGATTCAGCTAACCGCATGATCCG
>NZ_MLCB01000102.1 GCF_001890925.1 Planktotalea frisia | reverse complement strand
TCTAGGTCACAGTCTTTGACCCTCAGGCCTGATACTTCGGAGACCCTCGAGCCGGTGTCACGCAACGTGACATACAGGGCCCAAGCCGTGTCATTACTCGAGAAGGCGGTCTCTAGGGTGACCACCTGGTCATCACTCAGGGGAAGCCTGTCGTGCTTGGTGGCACCAGCTCCCTTTATCTTGAGGTTGGTGAAGACGTTGGGGATGGTCAGGGAGTGTTCCACAATCACATGGTTGATGGCTGTCCTTACAACTCCCAGCATTCTCACGGCGCTGTTGGCTGAGACCCTGCTCAGCAGGTGGTCCCGCAGGTCATTGGCATCCTGTCTCGTGATGTCAGTCAGGGGAGTGTACTTCAGCCTCTGCTTGCCAAAGACGCTCTTCATGTCTGTGCGCAGCCGTTCTACCCGCTGCCCAATCTCCCTGGCAGCCTTAGGGGTGTCTGACTTATAGGCCTCATACTGGTCGAGGGTCATGGCGAGTGTCAGGACGTCAGGCTTAAGGCGACCCGAGTAGACTTGCTGGACCACTTCTGTTGGCATCTTTTGTTTGTGCAGGTCTTTGCCCAGCTCATTCAGGGCATCCTCAATAGGAGAGTACTCCGGGACTGTCTCGGCCAGCACCATCTCGGCGACCTCATCGCCCAGTGCTCCACGGATAATCTCTAAGCTGCGTTCTCTAGCTGACTTGTCTGCTTCATCGTTCAGCAAGGCTTCGATTCTTGCATGCACCAGGGGCAGGGCCTGCATGGCCTCTCGGTAGCTGTCCCCCAGCTGTCGATACAGGGTCGCCTTTCCAATGAGGGGTCTAAGGCGCTCTGGAACGTTCCTCTTATAGCGAAAGCTGCCGTTGCTCCGGCGAAAAACATAGCGGGGGAGTTGTAGGGGCACATCATCACTCATGGTTGTGGATTGTGCGCCTAACGTGCCCCAGTTCAAGTCAAAAGAGCCTCTCGGGTCTGACTATTTTGGTCACAAACCTGACAAAGTGGTCCCGAAAGCGGTCCCGAAAGTGGTCCTGTGAGAAGCTATACCACTGTATTTGCTTGGTTTATTGGTAATTTAAGA
>NZ_MLCB01000101.1 GCF_001890925.1 Planktotalea frisia | reverse complement strand
TATGCACTTGGCTGGACGGACGCTTCTGTCACTCGACGGCCCCGATCAGATCCTACATCGCATCCCAATTTGGCTTTGAATATTCGCATTCCGGCGGCATCAAGCTTTTGGCTCGCTTGGGTTTTGAGTATCGCAAGCCCAAGGCCCTGCCACGGGTTTCATCTGCAGAGAAGCAAGCCGAATTCATCGCGCTTTACGAGCGATTGATGACCGAGCTTGGCGTGGATGAAGCGGTGTATTTCGCCGATGCTGTCCACCCGGAGTACCAGACCAAACCCGCCTTTGGCTGGGTCAAGACGGCGTCATAGCCTCTAAGAAAGTGGAAACCTCTGGTTTTTCTGCCAACCACACGGCTGTTTCTAAATCTAGAACAGGAGCATTTGAAACTTGATTGCTGCTTTCTGGTGTTGGGAAAGCCCATTGTATGAAGCCGTGCTTGCTCTCAAAGTCCTCATTACTGATCGACAGGAGTTCTTTCCTGCGCAGGCCATCAGCAAGAGGGGCATTGGCGTCGTGGAACATTCTCATTCGGAAGTTCATTATGCCTGCATTAGCCTCTCTTGTACCCAACACTTAGATTGTAGTCTGTCTGACACGTATCCCCTGAGCAGCACTCAAAGATGTTGGACTTACAGACCACACACTGCTCATGCCCGTGAACGACAACCGTGTTCAAGGGCGACTGACATCTGGGGCATCGTTGCTTATGGGCATTGGCTGGGTGCAGGGTGTTGTCCATCGTGAGTTTAACTTCCGATTTTGCCAATGAGAGGTGGCCAGTCGCATTGATATCGACAACTCATGCGGTCTCAACCTAGTTGTAGTTTGTTCTAGGTAGTACCTTCAATAAGCATCAGATCAGTTTCAGAGCAGGCGTCCCTAATCGCTTTTGCAGCTTGGTATTCATCGCTTAAATAGAATTTTCTAGCAGCACTAAGACTATCAAATTCAATCATCATCACTGTTCCTGTTACATTACCTTCATGCCGCTCAGCATCAGGACCTTTCGCCAATACTTTCCCTCCATGAGCTTTAATGACAGGACCAGCCATGCCAGAAAATGCAGCGAACTTATCTGCATCGGTGACCCGTATATTAGCAACTAAATACCCCTTGGGCATATTCATGTTCCTTCCTTGAAGATGATTAGGAATGTTTCAAATGTAGCGAGGACTGAAGCCCTCAAGTGTGAAAGCCGAAATGACTGTCATCAGATGATGAAACAAAACTGCCCGAGCAACAAGTGTAAGGGTTAGTTGATGGTGACACTGGCGGGTTCATAACTTTGGGACCCTCCAGATCACACAGGGATGAACCCGCTTGGGTTGGTTTGCGTGTTTACACCCAAGGTCATGATTTACTTTGGTTTGCTCCTCCCTGATCGCTCCAGTCTTTACCCCCGTTAGCTCTTGTCGTTATTGTTGTATCCAACTTTCGTACCCAAGGGACAACAACGCCATGACAATCAAAAAAGTATTTATCGCAGTTTCAAAATCTTGACGGATCAGGTCTTCGTACTCCTTCGCGGCGGCTGGATTGAGTTCAAATCCACCCTGAGATACGACATGCGCACAGGCGAAGTGAACAAGAAACTTGAACATGTGGTCGCCAAGACAGTTGCAGCATTCATGAATTCTGACGGCGGAAGCCTCTTTATCGGCGTGGATGACCATGGCAATGCCATTGGTCTCGAACTCGACTACGGCACCTTTTCAAAAAAAGATCGGGACGGTTTTCAGCTCCATCTGGCCAATATCTTCGACAAGTATCTTGGCAAGGATGTGATGAAGCTCTGGAAGCTCGATTGGCCCAGCTATGACGACAAGCAGATCTGTAATGTTCAGGTCGCACGGGCGAACAAACCCGTTTATGTAACTTCGGAAGGTAAGGAAGAGTTCTTTGTCCGTAAGGAAGGATCATCTCAGCCCCTTTCTCGTGCAGAAGAGCATGAGTGGAATAGGGGACGGTTCTGAGATCAGATCCAAAAGACAGAGACCAGCCTCTGAACTGCTTGCGGACCAGGGCGGGAAACCCGCCCCGGCTTACTGATCACTCGGTGACCGGATCGTTGTCGCGGCGTGGGAAGGCGACCATTTCTACGTCCGGGAACATGCAATGTTTGACGTTGATCGACGTGATGTTGCCGGTGTCATCTGTGTTGACGAAGAGGACACCGCAGCGGTCCCAGAAGTTCTTGCCGTCTTTTTCACCGGATTTGACGTTCAGTTTCAGTGTTTGAGTAGCCATTTTTTGATCCTCACTTTGAGTGTTTCGATGAACATGCCCAAAGCGGGCACCAAGAGGATGTCAGCGGGAAAATTGCCTCGCGAGGAATGCGCTGGCGCAGGGGGATTTTCTTGTTGAAGCGGTGCTCACACCGCGTCTTTCACGGCTGCCCGCTTATGTTCAGCAGTCAGAAACACGACTTTGAGGATCCAGCTATGGCTATGCGACCTGACGTGATTTCGTTTGATCCGGAAAAGACGCATTTTCGCATCAGACAAGCGCGCCCAGCTTCAAATCAACAGGTGCAATCTTGCTTTCAACGCGCCGTCGATCGAGCCCAACAACGCCTCTGGGAAACCCTCTGGAAGCTGGTTGAACGTGGCCTCAACGATCGCGTGCGAGGTCTCCTGCAGTTCTTCGAACAGGCCCTGTACGACTGCGCGGGATAAGCCTGATTGAACTCCGGTCTCCACGATGTGGCGGCCCACGATATTCGCCACCTTGTAATGGTTCGAGTTGCCGAAATTCATAGCGAGCTTGAAATATTTTCGCTCTATCTGCCGCGCGTCGACTGTCGGCTGGACCGTCAAAACGTCGTAAAGCGGCGTCATGTGAAAACGCCCTCCGGGCAACAGACTGACGCTAAAATTCTTGCCATGCCCGTCCGTCGCGCCAAGCAGCCAGAACAGGACGTTGGCTTTGAAAAAATCGTACCGGTCTTTGTTGGGATCGTCGCTCCCCAACACGAGTTCCATGATGTCCGAGATACCTGGGCCGCCTTCGTTCTGGTACTTTTGCGTGGGCACAACAGATAGCGCTTGGCAGCAATCTTCCTGCGGCAGACGGATCAAGCGGCCATCTGACGTCCAGCGCCGATCAAAACGTTCAACAACCAAGGCTTTCTTTTCGCCAAATTTCGCCATCTCGACATTCGCAACTCGAAGCCCAAACGCCTCCATTATCTTGAGGCACAAGTACTCATTTTCAACACTGTCGGACAGGTCCATTCCGTTGGGCAGTCTGCCGATTTGTGGCTTGATGATGTGGGTGGTTGGCGTTGTGCCGGTTGGCTCAATCCACTGGCCGTCTTTGCGAAGAAGTGCCGTTTTTTCCTGTGCGCCAGCTACAGAAATTCGGAAGTCATTCTCGCGGCGAATACCAAGAGGCGCGAGATCGAGGTCGCTCAAGATTGCTCTGATCTGAGCCTCGTCAACAGGTTCCCCAGTCAACTCAGACATCGGTTGAGGCTCTTGCCCATCGGGTAGAAACTGAAGCGCTCCAACACAGTCGCGTCCAATTTGTGACAGCAAACTGAAGGCATCTACGCCCTCGGCCCCAACTCGTTCCGCGACCCTTCGGCGGATGACATCACTATCGGGCAACAGGTTGTCAAAGACGGCCATCACAGGTGCGCCGCTGTAGCGGTTTTCCTGTAACGGCAACGACAACGAGACTGGCATCCGGTGCTCCCAGTTGAGCCAATCTCGTGCATAGGCGAAACTGACTCCGCCTGAGGACTCGCGCACCAATTGACCCACGAGCCGCGAGTTAAGAAAGACGTTCAGTGGCGTATAGCTGCGCTTGCGACCCATGTCAGAATATATCCTCAAGCCCGTCTGATGCACCCTTGCTGCGCTCGGTCACCGTGATCTCTAGGTCCAGGGCCGCGACCAAATCAAATAGCGTTTCTAGCTTGGTGCCACCGCTGCCGTTCTCGATCTTAGAGATCGTCTCCTGCCAGACACCGCTCATCGAGGCGAGCTCCTTCTGGGTCAGGTTCTTGGCCTTCCGAGCCTCGCGAATTGCGTGGCCCAAATTTTTTGACGTGCGAACGAGATGCTTCATGACTGTTCTCCTGTCACTCAATATGACCTTTAGATCATAACGTGTCAATATGATCCACAAGTCATAGATTAGATATATGACCCGAAGACCATAGACGGCAACTCCAACATGAGCCGTATCTCAGAAAACAATGCAGTTTCTGAGATAACAACAGCCTTATCTTAAATTGAGCCACAACTCTCACGCCCGCAGCCCCGCCGCGCGGACCTTCTCAGGCGTCACGAGCTTTACAGAGATCAAATCCTCAATCTGCCGGTTGGTGATATGGCGGCACATGGGATGACGCTCATGGATCCAGCTGGCGAGCCGGGTACGGCCGTTGACTTCGGCCTCTCGCGCCTTTTCGCGATCGGCTTGTATCTGGGCAAGCCCCTTCTCCCAACGGCGCATCTTGAACCAATTGTCCGAGAAACAGATCTTACTGCGCGTGTAACCTTCGGTCTCAGCAGCATAGGTTTTGACTGCTTTCAGCAGGTCATCGGGCGCAACGCCTGCGTTCACAGCAACTGCAATCTGGCACAGGCAGGTCCGTCTGTCTCGGATCCTGTCCTGAGGATAGGCGGCTAGGATCTTCTCAGATTTAAGATCTTCAACCTCCGCCGCCGCCTCGCGCCTGCGCGTAGGTGGTTTATGGATGGTTTTAGGATGGTTTGGGGTCCACCGTGAACCCCGTACCCCGGCCACCGTGGACCCCGTACCGGGTTCAGGCTGGACGGGGTTCACAGTGACCCCCGTCACGATATCGGGTTCCGCAGTGGTTTCCATCGAAGCCACACGTTCGAGAACAATGCGGTAAATGACGGTGTAGCCGTTCTTGCAATGCCGCCGCCCTGTCTCGATCAAAATGCCTTCCTGCAGGAAGTCAATGATCGTGCGTTTCACTGTGCTCTCGCTAAGCTCTGTGTGGCGCTGGATCGTTCCTTTGGAGCACCAGATGCCAGAGCCGTCATCGCTGGCCTTATCAGCCAGGAACATGATGATCTGTTTGCGCGCGGCGCTGCCAAAGCGACGTTCTGCGCATTCATTTGCGATACGCCAACTCATAATTGCACCGCCAATTGGCTTGAGGTCAGGCCGAAATTCGCGTAATGATGAGGGTAGAAAAATTCTTCTATGCCGTTGAGGTGGGTGGCCGCCCCCTCAGCGGTTTTTCTTTGCCTTTTGACCTGCGAAAAACCGTTTACCTCGGCCTCGTAACCCATTGAAAAGTGGCCGTGAACGAAACAAGTCCGTTTACAATTTTTCCCTATTAAATCAGAGAAACTTTCCGGATTGCAAATCCGCGTAGTGCTTCACCATTGCCGATCAGCTGCGCATTGGCGACAGGTGCAGGTGCTGCTCTGATTTGCATCGGTGCGAACAACCATTGAAATAATGCTTCAAACGCGCCGCGCCGCGCGATGTGATCTGTCGCCAAAACCACCTCATTGATGCGTTTGAACACCTCTTCTGGTGGCGGCGTCTTGTTGCGACCAAACCAAGTGAACATGCGCGCGCGCAGTGGCAAATAGAACAACCCAACTAGCGCAAGCGATAGGCCCAGCGCAGGGGCTGCCTCAAAGGACAACAGATAAATCAAACCCGCATCCAACAGCAGCAAAGGCACCAACCCACCCACATAAAACAGCAGGCGCATCGACAGATCCGGCAGTGCGTAGAGCCGATACCGTGCAACCGCGACGCCGAGTGCGATGTAGAACACCAAAATAATGACAAGTGCAGGGCCTTGAGTGATCTTTTGGTCTTGGCCTGTGAGCGCTGGAATGATGATCGCGACGACATAAACCACTGAGCAAATGATCACAGCGATGCCAAGCCATGTCATCACCGCACGCGCGACCGGATCGCGCCAACACTTGATCGTTTGAACGATCACCAAAGCGACGAATGCCAAGACCACGATCATAACGGTCACTTGTCGTGACACTTCAAACCCGTCGAGATTTGCGAGGCTGAGCAAGGCGATGGGAACTATGAGCAGCGGCGCAATCCAAAGCTGCCAAGGGCGCGCGATACGCGTGGGGCATACTAGAAACAGGTTCACAAGTCCGATGCCACCGACAAAACTGCCAATATAGTTGATCGCAGACGCCGTTTTGAATTGTGCGACGTTCAGCGCCAATTCACGCGTTGCATAAAGTGCTGCACCATGCGTCACGAGCCATAGTCCGGCGCAAGCCATCGCAAAAGCAATGCGCCCAGCGGGATCAGAGCTTCGTTGAAGCGCAACCCAAGCAGCCAATACCAAGGAAACCACGCCAGCGCACAAATGAAGCCAGAATAGAATCGGTAGCTCAGCAAGCGGACGCAGGGGCAAAGGTTGGATTGTGATCGTTTCCAGTGTGCCCTGTACAGTTTGGTATGACAGCGAAACAGTCGGTCGGCTCAAAATATGAAAGAGAGTTTGTTGACGTTTCAGAAAGCGCGCAAGGATTTGCGGTGTGCTCAGCGTGTCAGGCTCTTCGGTTAGGTCCAGCGCTTCCAGCGTCACGCTCTGCGGTTCGTTTTGAGCGGAAATGGCAATCAAGCGAGCGCCCTTAGGCAACGCCGCACTCGGCCCCGTTTCATCCACTTGCACCAGCAATCCAATGCCGTCAGAGGGCACGCTCAAAGTCAGTCCGCTCCACGGTTGTGACATAGCGAGCCACGTCACGAATACCGTAGATAAAAGCCCCACCAAAAGCGCAGCGCCGATTTGAAATGATGCAGTTTGGCGGATGCTCATAATGACTTTGTGTCTTTCTACCAATGGGATCGTCAAGCAAAGTGCGCCCTATCCGAGCAGGATGGTCGCAGCCCAAATAGTTGGGGCATTTGGAACCGCGACCTTTCTGCATCGCAACATCTGCTTTGCAAAGACTGCGGAGCCAGACGCCTCCACTCACTCAAATCAGGACAGTCTAAACGCAAGAGCGCCGAAATTTCGCTCTTGTAAATACGCCGTAACCCGTTCCCCGCAGCCTTATCTCTTGTCTTATCCTTCTTTTACGCAGCGAGCATCGGCAGAACCAAAAGCTCATGCTTCAAAAATCAAATCCCATGCGCACAGTCTCCCCCCTGTTTGAGGGGGCCTGCGTATGGATTGGTGTTTAGCGCGGTGCCATTCGAATGGCTCCATCAAGGCGGATGACTTCACCATTGAGCATTGGATTATCAATAATATGCCCGACGAGTTTGGCAAACTCATCCGGTGCGCCAAGTCTGGACGGAAACGGCACTTGCGCCCCGAGCGAGTCCTGCACATCCTGCGGCAAGCTTTCCAAAAGCGGCGTCAAAAACAATCCCGGTGCGACAGAACACACACGAATGCCCTTATCAGCCAAGTCCCGTGCCATCGGCAGGGTCATTCCCACAATCCCGCCCTTGGATGCAGAATAGGCCACCTGCCCCACTTGTCCGTCATACGCGGCAACAGACGCAGTATTGATGATCACCCCGCGCGCGCCATCAGGTTCCATCGGGTCAAGTGAAGCCATCAGCGCCGCGGCTTGGCTGGCACAGTTGAAAGACCCGATCAAATTGATACGGATGGTTTTGTCGAAAAGGCCGAAATCATGCGGCTCACCGCGACTCACGGTTTTACCCGCAAGGCCAATGCCTGCGCAGTTCACCATAACCCGCGGCGCGCCCAGTTGCGCCACCACAGCGGCCATACCAGCTTTCACACTTTCAGGGTCAGAGACGTCCACTTTGCAAAAGATCCCGCCAAGCGCGGCCGCATGCGCAGTGCCTTTCTCTTCGTTCAGATCAAAGAGCGCGAGTTTAAGACCTGATGCTGCCAGTTGGCTCGCAGTCGCCGCCCCTAACCCAGAAGCGCCGCCGGAAACGATGGCCACTTGGCCTGCCCAATTTGTCATATGAAGGATCCCTCTTGTGAATTTGTGCAATCTTCCTCGGCGAACCGCCCGGAATGCAATCACAAATGCAAATGACGCAGCGCTCAAAGGGGCCGTTCAAGTCAAATGCTAAGAGGGGTAATATACTTGCTGGTGCGGTCGGGGGGACTCGAACCCCCACGAGTGTTACCTCACAGCGACCTCAACGCTGCGCGTCTACCAATTCCGCCACGACCGCAAAACCAGCAAGTTCGTCGGCGTATAGTGGAGCCTTTTTCCCATGCCAAGAGCAAATCGATGCGAATGTTGCAAAACTCGAACGAAAGCGGGAGTAGCCACTCAAATCGCATGCTTCAATTTATTGCGCCACAGGACAAACCCCAAAACGCCCAAAGCCAAAATCGCAACAAATCCGATCACTTCAGCACTAGGAAATAGAATCTGCGACATCAAGCGGCCCGGCAACACAGTAAATACCCCTGCCCCAACCAAGCCCCCCATAGCGCCAAGGATGTTGCCTTTGTGAGCTTCAATCTTGCCCGCGCGCGCATTGATCACAGCCCCAGCAAGTGAATAAAGTGTAAGCAGCGACAGGCCATGGATAGGACTGAATGGGCCAATCAAGCGAATATCCATAATCCCGAACGAGCTGAGCGCCGTGAACCCCATGGCAAGGACCCAAACCCGTCCGATGATCTTGTGCAGACGATCACCTTTGCGCCGAAACAACATGACCGGCACCAAAACAAGGGCCGTCATGGCAAAGACAACGTGGCATTGAACAAGAAGGGGGGCATTTAGTAGCGGAGCGAAATCCATAGTATAAGTCCTTTTCCAAACAGGTAAAATCGCGGTATGACCCCGTCATGGACGCACCTTGTGCATGCGTCACCACTCATTGCGCTCAACTGCGGAGGATTTTCGTGAGCACCAGCCCGACGCAACACGCGCTTCGTGAAATGCGACAGACGGTTAGCAAACCCATCGCGCAGATCATCCTTATTGCGGTGATTGTTTTGCTTGGTCTATCCGGGCCATTTGGCACGCTGGAAAACATCTCCTTCGGTCCACGCCTTGCCTATTGGGCTGTGATCGTGCCGGTGACCTTTGCGGTGGGCGTGCTGACATCTGCCTTCATCATAGATGCGATGCGTGCTCAAAAATCCCCTTGGCCTGCGCGCATTTGTGGTGCGATCGCAACTGCGTTCACTGTTGGTACTACAGTCACTTTGATCAACGCGCTCGCTTTTGGAAGCGCTCCACATTTCACTCAGATGGGCTCTGTCGCCTTAACCGCTGGTGTGATTTCTTTTGTATTTCAGTTGATTTCAGAACAGCCCCAGGCCGACAGCTCTAGCGCGCCAAAACCGCCAGCTCTGCTGCAACGACTGGATCTGGAAAAACGTGGCGCGCTGATCTCGATGTCAGTGCAGGACCATTATGTCGAAGTCACAACAAGCAACGGCACCTCACTGCTTTTGATGCGGCTCAGCGATGCAATCCGTGAGACGGGGGATGTTGCGGGGCTACAGGTGCATCGCTCACACTGGGCAGCCCTTGCTCATATCACCAAAGCAAAGCGTGACGGCGACAAAGCGATTCTTACCCTTTCTGATGGACGCACCCTGCCCGCAAGCCGCAGTCGCATCAAAGACTTGAAAGAGGCGGGTATCCTCCCGCTTTAAGGGTGGTGCGCATTGCCTGCTCATAGTAATTGGCCCACATGGTAGAGTGGAAAATATCGAACAGTTTAGTCGCATACGAAGACGCGGTCGCGCTTATGGAAGCGCGCGCAGCTGATATTGCAGGCGGCACCGCAGAGGAGATGATCTGGCTGCTGGAACATCCCCCGCTCTATACTGCTGGCACTTCAGCTGACCCGCGCGATTTGACCGATCCTGACCGGTTTCTCGTACACACCTCCAAACGCGGCGGGCAGTATACGTACCACGGCCCCGGTCAACGCGTGGCTTATGTGATGCTCGATGTGGCGAAACGCGGCCGTGATGTCCGCGCATTTGTGCAACAACTAGAGGCTTGGGTGATTGCGACCTTGGCGGAGTTCAATGTTGTTGGCGAAATCCGCTGTGGACGTGTGGGGGTCTGGGTGCAACGGCCTGACAAGCCACTGCAAGCGAATGGTGCAGTTGCTGAAGACAAGATTGCGGCCATTGGGATCCGTTTGCGCAAATGGGTCAGCTTTCATGGCATTTCCATCAATGTTGAGCCTGATTTGGAGCATTTCACAGGCATCGTGCCTTGCGGCATATCCGATCACGGCGTCACCAGTTTGGTCGATCTTGGCCTGCCCGTCAGCATGGATGATTTGGATGTTGCGTTGCAACGCAACTTTAAGCGGACCTTTGAAGCTTAAGCTTTGCGAGATTCGCAAAATATTTTGCCTAAGCTGCGAATCTTAACCAGAAATTCGTTATTTGCGTGTTTCTGAATGCGTATTGGTACGCCAATGGCGACTTTGACGGCCAATTGCGACAAACACGTGCGACAATATTGTTTGTCAAACGTGCACTCAGACATTGAATGCGAGGCTGAAGCGAACTAAAACCAGACGGGAATACCAAGCGCTTGAAGGGACTTTTACGCGCTTAATTTACACATCAGCAGGAGGCACGCATGGCAGACGCAGCCATTCAAGGCCATGAACACGAAGATCAGCGCGGTTTCTTCACCCGCTGGTTCATGTCTACGAACCACAAAGATATCGGTATTTTATACCTCATAACGTCAGCGCTTGTTGGCTTTATTTCCGTAGCTTTCACTGTCTACATGCGCCTTGAGCTCATGGAGCCTGGCGTTCAATACATGTGCCTTGAGGGCGCACGTATGTTTGCAGACGCTGCAAGTGAATGTACCCCAAACGGTCACCTCTGGAACGTGCTTATCACGGGTCACGGCATCTTGATGATGTTCTTCGTAGTGATTCCCGCGCTCTTTGGCGGCTTTGGTAACTACTTCATGCCTTTGCAACTTGGCGCGCCTGACATGGCGTTCCCGCGTCTCAACAACCTGTCCTATTGGATGTATGTTGCTGGTACGGTTTTGGCGGTTTGTTCCGTTCTTGCGCCGGGTGGCAATGACCAGCTTGGTTCAGGCGTAGGTTGGGTTCTGTATCCACCGCTTTCCGTGAACGAAGGCGGTATGTCGATGGATCTCGCAATCTTTGCGGTTCACGTCTCTGGTGCCAGCTCGATCCTTGGTGCGATCAACATGATTACCACTTTCTTGAACATGCGCGCACCGGGAATGACACTCTTCAAAGTGCCTTTGTTCTCTTGGTCGATCTTTGTGACCGCTTGGTTGATCCTTTTGGCCTTGCCTGTTTTGGCTGGCGCGATCACGATGCTTTTGACAGATCGTAACTTTGGAACGACCTTCTTTGACCCAGCCGGCGGTGGTGATCCGATCTTGTATCAGCACATTTTGTGGTTCTTCGGTCACCCTGAAGTCTACATCATCATCCTGCCCGGCTTCGGTATTATCAGTCACGTGATTGCGACGTTCTCTCGCAAGCCTGTGTTTGGTTACTTGCCAATGGTTTGGGCGATCATCGCGATTGGTGCACTTGGGTTCGTCGTTTGGGCGCACCACATGTACACGGTTGGTATGTCCTTGACACAGCAGTCCTACTTCATGCTGGCGACAATGGTCATTGCGGTTCCAACTGGTGTGAAGGTCTTTAGTTGGATCGCCACAATGTGGGGCGGCTCGATCGAGTTCAAAACACCTATGCTTTGGGCCTTTGGCTTCTTGTTCCTCTTCACCGTTGGTGGCGTTACAGGAATCGTGCTGTCCCAAGCGGCTGTGGACCGTGCATATCACGACACATACTATGTCGTTGCGCACTTCCACTATGTGATGAGCTTGGGCGCGGTCTTTGCGATCTTCGCGGGTATCTACTTCTACTTCCCGAAGATGACAGGCCGTATGTACCCTGAATGGGCGGGCAAGTTGCACTTCTGGGCGATGTTTATCGGCGCGAACGTAACCTTCTTCCCACAGCACTTCTTGGGTCGTCAGGGCATGCCACGTCGCTACATCGACTATCCAGAGGCGTTTGCGTATTGGAACTATGTCTCCTCATGGGGCGCGTTCCTATCGTTCGCATCGTTCATCTTCTTCTTTGGCGTTATGTCCTACGCAATCCGCTGGGGCGCACGCGTCACACAGAACAACCCATGGAACGAGTATGCAGACACGCTAGAGTGGACACTTCCGTGCCCACCCCCTGAGCACACGTTTGAGCAGCTTCCAAAGCAGGAAGACTGGGACAAAACGCCAGCTCACTAGGGCAAGCGTTTTGCTCAAAAATTGACAAGCCCCGGTGTTTCGCACCGGGGCTTTCTTTTTTGGAACTGCCTGCTATCTCTGGGTAAAGACCAAGCTTTATGGACGATCTTTATGCCCTACTCGTGGTCCTCACCACAAAACGCTTCTGAGCAAACGCTAGAACTTTGGCCTCACCAGTCGCTCCCTCCGCGGGGTATGGCCGCCTTTGTGCTAGCAACGTTTACGCTCATTACAATTCCGCTTTTCGGATTGCTGGGCACCGCACTCCTTTGGGCACTGCTTCCCTTCTTGTTGATCGCGGTTGGCGGCATTTGGTTTGCTTTGCACCGCTCCCACCAAGATCGCAGCACGCTTGAAACCTTGACCATTGGTTCCGATCAAACCGTCCTTCATCGCACAAACCCGCGCGCAAAAGATCAGCATTGGGACAGCAACACTTACTGGGTCACTGTAGAGCTTCATCAAAAAGACGGTCCCGTTCCCAACTATGTCACGCTCAAAGGCAACGGACGAGAAGTTGAAATCGGTGCGTTTTTGAGCGAAGAGGAACGCCAACAGCTTTTCGCAGAGCTCACTTCCGCTTTTTCCTCTGCCCGCGCGGCTAGATAGAGACGTCATTAGACCTCAATGAAAACAGAACTTATCATTACGACTTACAACAGCCCGAGGGCGTTGAACCTTGTGCTTTGCGCTTTGCAGGCTCAAACGCGTCTGCCTGATCGCATCGCAGTCGCGGATGATGGATCTGGCCCCGAAACCAAAGCCGTCTTAGAGAAACATCAGCCTCGGTTGCCGTTGCGACATGTTTGGCATCCCGACACCGGATTTGGCAAAAATGAAATTCTGAACAAAGCGATTGCCAGCTCTGCCGCTGACCTGCTGATCTTCATCGATGGTGATTGCTTGGCGAGTGCCGGATTTATCGCACGTCATATCGAACTCGCGCGACCTAACAGTTTTAGTACAGGCTCCGTGGTTCGATTGAACGCTGAGACGTCAGAACGGCTAAACGAAGAAGACATCACATCCAAACGCGTGTTCGATCCTCAATGGCTTAGTCGAAACGGCAATATCAAAGGTCTGAGCGATCGCTTGAAAGCGGGCAGCGCACCAAGACCCTTGGCAAAATTCCTAGATAAAATTTCGCCCGTGCGGATCACATGGTCAGGCGGCAACGCGTCCACATCGCGCGCGCAATTGATCAAAGTGAACGGCTTTGACGAAAGCATGCGGTATGGTGGTGAGGACAAAGAGCTAGGATCGCGTTTACTGAACGCTGGGGTCCAAGGACAATTCTTGCGCTACAGCGCACCTTTGTTGCACATTGACCATCCGCGCGGGTATGTCGACCCAGAGATCGTCAAAACCAACCGCGCAAAAATTGAAGATACGCGTAAGACCCGCCGCATATGGGCGGATCTCGGATTAGATCGCCACCTAAGCGCTTAATTCGCGCAAAGCTTGTCTTTAACGACAGGGCCAACAGCACCGAAATCCATTTGCCCTGTATATTGCTCTTTAAGAATCCCCATGACCTTGCCCATGTCGCGGATTGATTCTGCGCCACTTGCTTTGATCGCAGCAGTCACTGCATTGGCGACTTCATCTTCGTTTAGTTGTCGCGGAAGGAACTCTTCGATCACGCCGATTTCTTCGCGCTCACGTTCTGCCAGATCAAGGCGTCCGCCCTCTTCATAAGCGCGCGCACTTTCCATACGTTGCTTGGACATTTTGCCAAGGATCGCAAGCACTTCAGCGTCGCTCGCCCCCTCGTCACCGCCGTTAGACCGCGCTGCGATATCGCGATCTTTGATCGCTGCATTCACAAGTCGTAACGTAGAGAGCCGGATGGCCGCTTTGTCACGCATTGCCTGCTTTAGTGCCGCATTGATTTTATCTCGCATAGTGCGCTCCAAACCCATCCCCTGGCTAAATCGAGCCTTGGACACTAACCAATGCCTACGTTCAGCGCAATAGAGCGTTTTTTAGCTAACCATCTATTTTTAAATACTTTTCTTTTTACTGTTTCCCTTGACCTCACGCGGCCCTGCCCATAGTTTCGCGCAGATTTATCTGCTGCCTTCCATTCGGAAACGCGCGCATTCAGACTACGGGGAATTGCCACATGCCCACGCCTGCACTCACATTAAAGACGCCTACCGCTTGCATCGCTCTTGCCGATGGGACCATTTTTTACGGTCGCGGTTTCGGCGCAACGGGCACGACGGTGGCCGAACTTTGCTTCAACACTGCGATGACCGGCTACCAAGAAATCATGACCGACCCTTCCTATGCTGGGCAAATCGTGACCTTCACCTTCCCGCATATCGGCAATACCGGCACCAACCCCGAAGACGATGAGACCGCCGATCCTGTCGCGGCGGGCATGGTGGTCAAATGGGATCCGACAGAAGCGTCAAGCTGGCGCAACACCCAAGAGCTGGGCGATTGGCTTGCCGCGCGTGGGCGTATCGCGATTGGCGGGATCGACACGCGCCGCTTGACCCGAACAATCCGTCAGCAAGGTGCACCGCATGCAGCACTTTGCCACGATCCGGACGGCAACTTTGATACAGATGACTTGGTCGCGCAGGCCCGTGCATTCGCTGGTCTCGAGGGCCTTGATCTGGCGAAAGAAGTCACATGTGCTCAGAGCTATCGTTGGAATGAAATGCGGTGGGCTTGGCCCGACGGCTACACGACACAAGATGCGCCTAAGCACAAAGTTGTTGCCATCGACTTTGGCGCCAAGCGCAACATCCTGCGCTGCCTTGCATCAGCGGGCTGCGATGTTGTCGTGCTGCCCGCCAGCGCAACGGCTGAAGAGGTCCTTGCCCATAATCCTGATGGCGTCTTTTTGTCCAACGGTCCGGGCGATCCGGCCGCGACGGGCGAATATGCTGTTGCGATGATTCAAGGGGTTCTGGCGAAAGAGAATTTACCTGTTTTCGGCATTTGCCTTGGTCACCAGATGCTCGCGCTCGCCGTGGGTGCGAAAACCATCAAGATGAGCCACGGCCATCACGGTGCGAACCATCCGGTGAAAGATCAAGACACTGGCAAGGTTGAGATCACCTCGATGAACCACGGTTTTGCGGTTGATAGCCAGACTTTGCCCGAGGGCGTTATCGAAAGCCATGTCTCGCTTTTCGATGGCTCTAACTGTGGCATTCGCTTGGAGGGTCGCCCAGTTTATTCCGTGCAACATCACCCAGAAGCGAGCCCGGGCCCGCAAGACAGCTATTATCTATTTGAGCGTTTTGCTCAGTTTATGGATGAACGCAAAGCAGGCTAAATACTATTAAATTCCTCATATTAACGGTCTCTTAACCATAGCAATGCCATTTCGTGTCTATCACAACTCAAGGGATAGATATGAGCAGTGTCCAGATTCGCGCGCTCAAACCAATTGAGCCCATACAGCCTCGGTTGAAGCGGCGACCTTTGGGAAAGATGCTTGTTGAACGTGGTTTTATTAAGACGTCTGACGTTTTAGTCTCACTTGGGCATCAAAGAATCAGCGATGCTCAGCTGGGCCATCTACTGATCGCACAAGACTTGATCAGCGAATATGAACTATTTGAAACCCTAGCGCTGCAACACAACTTGCCCTTCTTGACGTTGCAAACCTCAAGCCCTGATCTTGATCTTCAGCTTTTTTTGCCGCCTCAAGAATGCTTGCGCCTCCACTGCGTACCATGGATGAAAGACAAAAACGGCACGGTCCTTGCCGCAAGCAGTCCAGAACAGCTGGCAATCGCAATCCAAGAAATGCCGTCCCAGCTGCATCCCATTTCCGGTGCCATCGCAAGTCCACAAGACATAAACAAAACTATTCGCGCGAGTGGCGATCACCTTCTAGCCATTCGAGCAGAAACGCTTGTGCCAGATGCTTTGAGCTGCCGCGCGCTACCTGCACAGCTTAAGACCATTTTGGCAATTACTATTCCGCTTTTTCTAACAGCCGTCCTTTTGAAGTGGGTCACATTGGTTGGGTTGTATCAGGCGTTTTTTGGATTTTCGGTTGCTATGGTTTGTTTGGGAATGGCGCTGAAAAGCAGTGCAGTCGCCGTAGAAATGTTCACACGAAAGATAACCGATCAAAAACGCCTCTCCCTTCCTAAAAAGCTCCCGTGCATAAGCATTTTGATTCCTTTGCATGACGAAAGTGAAATCCTGGATGCCCTTTTGCAACGCATTGGGTTGTTGAATTATCCCAAGTCATTGCTGGATGTGATTTTGGTCATTGAAGCTGATGACTTTGCGACTCGCACGAATTTGGAGAACGCAGATCTACCAAATTGGATGCGCACGTTGATTGTCCCGCCCGGGAATATCACGACAAAACCCCGCACGATGAATTATGCGCTGCCGTTTTGCATAGGCGACATTGTTGGCATTTATGACGCCGAAGACGCGCCGCACCCGGAACAGCTCAATGAAGTTGTTGCACGCTTTGCTGCTGAACCAGAACAAACCGCCTGTTTGCAAGCGATCCTCGATTTCTATAACGCACGCTCCAACGCGCTCGCGCGCTTTTTCGCGATTGAATATGCAACGTGGTTTCGCTTGATCCTTCCAGGCATCTCCAAGCTCGGGTTTGCGATCCCGCTTGGTGGCACCAGCGTGTTCTTTCGCCGAAATATCCTTGAAAAATTGCATGGTTGGGACGCGCATAATGTCACCGAAGACGCGGATCTTGGCATTCGTCTAGCGCGCGCAGGATATCGCACGCGGCTGATTTCTTCTGTCACGCTGGAGGAAGCCAACAACAAAGCTTGGCCGTGGATCAAACAACGCTCGCGTTGGCTCAAAGGGTATTTGATCACTTACTTCACCCATATGCGCCGCCCCTTAAGGCTGTTGTTTGAGCTTGGGCCTTGGAAGTTCTTTGGCTTTCAGGCGTTTTTCTTATCCTCAATCAGCCAGTACATGCTCGCGCCGCTGATTTGGTCACATATGCTGCTCTATTTCACCGCACGCGAGTGGCTCGAGGCTGCCATACCGGCGCATCTGTTAAGTACGATCATCATCGCTTTCATATTCATGTGGCTCACAAGCTTGGTCACCTACATGATCGCGGTCACGCGCAAGCTACACCGACATCTGATGCCGTGGACACTGCTGATGACGCTCTACATGGGGCTCGGGACGCTCGCGATTTACAAAGGCATGTGGGAACTTTTAACGCGTCCGTTTTATTGGGAAAAAACTGCCCATGGTCATAGCGAACATGATCTGGCTCAAGCCCCATCGGATGAGAGTGAATCAAGCTTGAGCCGCGTTACGAACGCCACTGAAATATGATCACGCAACGCTTGTTGCGCAGCGTCTTGATCCCCCGCAGCGATCGCTTCAACAATCGCATTGTGCTCTTCCATCGCGACTTCACCGCGCCCCTCTGCTGCCAACGATGTCGTCGCCATCAAGGCCATTGATCGGTGCACAAGATCAAGCTGGCGCACAAGAAAACGGTTATGAGAGGCAAGGTGGATTTGCTTGTGAAAGCGTCTGTTTGCGCGCGACAAAGCCGACGGATCATCGGTCAATTTGCGATCCTCTTGGACCATTTCGCGCAGCACGAGCACCTCTTCCGCGCTTGCATGTTGGGCCGCCAAACGCGCGGCGAGCCCTTCAAGTTCGGAACGCACTGCATAGAGTTCTGCCATTTCATTGTGGCTCAGCGACGCGACGATCAGACTGCGCCCATCGCGCGTGAGCAGGTTTTGCGTTTCAAGCCGTTGCAGCGCTTCGCGAATGGGGGTGCGTGACACACCGAAACGATCCGCAAGATCACTTTCGACCAAGCGATCGCCGGGCTTGAACACACCCACATCAATCGCTTGAAGGATCAGCGCGTAAGCATCTGTCTGCCCTGCCCGTGTCTGGCTCATTGTCACTTCCTTGTTCTGGTTTGAATAAATCCTATGCGCAGCAGCATTTTTGATCAACCTGTTGTGACGCTTGACTATTCCCACTAGCATCACACCCATGATCAAAGCACATTTCTCTCACGTGGACACTTGGGTGTTCGACCTCGATCACACGCTCTATCCCCCGCACATGACGCTTTTCGATCAAATCGAAGTGCGCATGACCGCTTATGTGATGGACGCGCTTGGGGTCGATCAAGAGCGGGCTGACTATTTGAGGGGCCATTATTGGCGCACGCACGGCACCACATTGGCGGGGCTCATGCGCGAACACAACGTTGATCCGGCACCTTATCTGACTGACGTACATGACATTGATTTTACGGTACTTTCACCAGATCCCGATTTGCGCCACGCTATTAGCACATTGCCAGGCCGTAAGATCGTTTACACAAACGGCTGTGAACCCTACGCGCAAAATGTGCTCGAAGCGCGCGGGCTGTCGGGGCTATTTGATGCCGTATACGGTGTCGAGCATGCAGATTTTCACCCCAAACCAGACGCTACGGCCTTCGACAAAGTTTTTGCGCTCGGTGGTGTGACACCCAAAACTGCCGCGATGTTTGAGGATGATCCACGCAATCTATCGGTGCCCCATTCCTTAGGCATGCGCACCGTACATGTCGCGCCAGAACCACTGCCCCAACCACATATCGAGCATCATACAGACGACCTATCTGCGTTTTTGCGAAGCGTTCAAACGTAACTTGCGGCGTTTTGCCTATGGCAGATTTGTTTTGATCCCCTATCTGTATGAGTAACGAAAGAGGGTGCTTATGGATCACGATATACTCGTTTCAGGTGGCGGAATCGCGGGGCTAACAGCAACAGCGGCCTTTGCTCAAGCAGGGTTTAATGTGATTTGTGTTGATCCGGCAAAACCTATCACCGTCCGTGATGCCCAAGGCGCAGATCTGCGCAGCACTGCGTTTTTGCAGCCCGCGCGCGCGTTGCTTGAAGAGGTTGGACTTTGGACCCGCCTTGCTCCGCATGCGCAGCCTTTGCAAATTATGCGCATTATCGACGCAGGCGGTCCTGAACCCGAAGCGCGTATGTCGAAAGAATTTGACGCCGCAGATATCTCTGACCATCCGTTTGGGTGGAATCTGCCCAATTGGTTGCTGCGCCGAGAAATGGCTGCGCATTTAGAAACCTTACCCAATGTGACCTATAAGACAGGCGTTGGCGCACGCACATTGTTCACCCGCACCGCCGAAGCACGCGTTGGTCTCAGCGATAGTACACGCGTTTCAGCGCGCCTGGTGATCGCTGCCGACGGACGTGGATCCCCCATGCGGGAGGCGGCTGGCATTAACGTAAGCACCACGCGTTTTGGTCAGAAAGCACTCGCTTTTGCGGTTACACACGAGACGCCTCATGAAAACGTATCAACCGAAATACATCGAACGGGTGGTCCTTTCACACTGGTGCCGCTGCCTGATCATGAGGGCCGTCCAAGTTCAGCAATTGTCTGGATGGAGGAAGGGCCAAAAGCAAAAGCGCTCTACGAAATGAGCGAGGATTCGTTTGAAGTAGCAATGAACACGCGTTCTTGTGGGGTTTTGGGGTTGCTCAAACTGGCCTCCCAGCGCACGATTTGGCCGATTATCAGTCAACATGCTGACCGTCTCAGCAGTGAGCGTTTGGCCCTTATTGCTGAGGCAGCGCATGTACTGCCCCCTATCGGTGCTCAGGGTTTGAACATGTCGCTCAGCGACATTCGCGCCTTGCGAGACTTGGCCATCGCGCGCCCTGAAGGTCTGGGCGATGCCGCGATGTTGGATGCGTTTCACAAAGCGCGGTTCAACGATATTCGCCTACGTGAAGCTGGAATAACTTTGCTTAATCAGACCTCTATGCTCAGCGCCGCCCCTCTGCGCGATGCCCGCGCAGCAGGGTTAAATGCACTCTACAGCTTCGCGCCTTTGCGAAAATCAATCATGCAGATGGGTCTTGGTGCAAATGGGTAAGTAAGGTGCATGGTTTCACGCACCCTACGATCACCTTCACAAAACCTGATCTAACACTTTGGTCAAACGCGTCATCGTCCCATCCACATCATAAAGCTTGTCCAAACCAAACAGCCCTAAACGGAACGTACGAAAATCATCCGGCTCATCGCATTGCAGCGGAACACCCGCCGCGATCTGCATTCCAAGCGCAGAAAACTTACTGCCGTTTTGAATTGCGGGATCATCCGTGTAGCTGACGACAACGCCTGGCGCACCGAAGCCATCTGCGGCAACAGATGTTATTCCTTTGCCCTTGAGATACGCACGAACCTCGTTGCCAAGCTGCCATTGCGCGGCCTGCAATTTGTCAAAACCGTACTCTTTGGTTTCCAACATCGTATCGCGGAACGCACGCAGCGCATCGGTTGGCATGGTCGCATGATACGCATGACCACCGTTCTCATAGGCCTGCATGATCTGATACCATTTCTTGAGATCAATCGCGAAACTGTCGGATGTTGTTTCATCCAAACGCGCCACTGCACGCGCAGACATCATCACAAGTCCCGCAGACGGTGATGCTGACCATCCCTTTTGCGGTGCGGAAATCAACACGTCCACCCCCGTCGCCTTCATGTCGATCCAGGCACACCCCGATGCGATACAATCGAGCACCATCAACGCGCCCACTTCATGCGCAGCGGCGGCCAAAGCCGTGACATACTCATCCGGCAGGATCACACCCGCGGATGTTTCAACGTGTGGCGCGAATACAATCGCTGGCTTTTCAGAACGGATCGTCGCGACGACCTCGTCTATCGGTGCCGGCGCGAAGGGTGCGCGTGTGTCATTGCCAGTCTGGCGCGCTTTCATCACTGTGCAGCTCTGGGTTAATCCGCCAGTTTCAATGATCTGGCTCCAACGATATGAAAACCACCCGTTGCGTACGACCAGTACATCCGTACCGCGAGCGAATTGACGCGCAACCGCCTCCATGCCGTAAGATCCGCCACCTGGGATCAACGCAACAGCGTCGGCCTTGTAGACGTCTTTCAACATGGACGAGATGTCATTCATCACGCCTTGAAACGCACCGCTCATGGAATTGAGCGAGCGGTCTGTGAACACGACCGAGAATTCTTCAAGGCCGTTGGGATCAATTGTGTCGAGCAATGCAGGCATATTCTATCTCCGAAACTGTTACGGCTTTGCTAACGTCTCTGCGCGCAATTGGCAAAGTCTACCTTTGCATACAGCCCTACCCCAGCGGGCCAGGCCTGCGTTCTTCGCTCAATAATACATTCGCTTCCACATCCCCAGCACCGGGCAATGTCATAATACGGCGACGCAGAACACGTTCAAAATCGGGGATATCACGCGCCACAACGCGCAAACGGTAGTCATACATGCCAAGCACATGCTCAATCGTTTGCACTTCGGGAATGGCACTGACGGCGCGCTCGAAATCCTCAAGGCTGACACGACCTTTGGTCGCAAGCTTCACCCCGAGGAAAACGGTAACCCCAAAGCCCAGCTTTTCATGGTCCAAAACCAACCGCCTTGCCCGAAATGCACCCGCATCTTGCAAACGTTTCACCCGTCGCCACATCGCGGGTTGCGACATATCAAAACGGCGCCCCAGAGCCCCCGCCCCAAGCGTGGCGTCCTCCGCCAAAGCACGCAAAATCTTGCGGTCAATGTCATCGAGATCAATCACGGGTTCGATCACAGGGGTAAGCCTTCGCTCTGCTTGATGCGCGCCACATGCATCAACGCTTCAATGTCTGCGATATGCGGCAGGCTTAGGATTTGTTCGCGGTAGATCTGCTGATAATGGCTCATATCGCGTGCGATTACGGAAAGGCGCACATCTACGCGGCCTAAGAACGTTTGGATTTCGATGACGTGTCGTACCTCGCGTGCAGCTTCTATGAAGTCATCAAATGCACGGGTTTGCGTTTTATCGAGAGTAATGCGCAAACTCACTTCAACCGCGTACCCAAGCGCTTGCCAGTCAATGACAGCTTGCTGACCACCCAAAACACCACTCGCCTGCATTTTCTCGATCCGACGATAGCAGGTCGCGCTGGTGAGATCACAGCGCGCGGCGAGCTCTGCATTTGCCAACTCGGGCGCAGCCTGCATTTGTCGCAATATGCGTCGATCGACATCATCAAGCATGAAATATCTCATATTTGTTGAATTGGTGAATGAAAAATTCGATTATTGGTGCTTACCTATGCTTTTCGGAAAGTTCAACGCCACATTCAGCGTAGATTAGCGCCAATACTTGATTCCCAACTCAAAGGACTACACCCATGCGCGTTTATTATGATCGTGATTGCGACGTTAACCTCATTAAAGAAGCCAAAGTAGCTATTCTCGGCTACGGCTCGCAAGGTCACGCGCACGCGTTGAACCTGCGCGACTCTGGCGCAAAGAACGTTGTTGTGGCTCTGCGCGACGGCTCCCCTTCCAAAGCAAAGGCTGAAGGCGAAGGCCTGAAAGTTATGGAAATCGCAGCGGCAGCGGCTTGGGCGGACGTGATCATGTTCACAATGCCCGACGAGCTTCAGGCAGAAACATACAAGAAATACGTGCACGACAATATCCGTGAAGGCGCTGCAATCGCATTTGCACACGGCCTGAACGTACACTTCGGCCTGATCGAGCCGAAAGAAGGCATCGACGTCATCATGATGGCGCCAAAGGGTCCGGGCCACACGGTGCGCGGCGAATATACCAAAGGCGGCGGCGTGCCTTGCTTGGTTGCGGTCGACAAGAACGCATCCGGCAAAGCGCTTGAAATCGGTCTGTCCTATTGCTCCGCAATCGGTGGCGGTCGTTCCGGCATTATCGAGACCGATTTCCGTGAAGAGTGCGAAACAGACCTCTTTGGTGAGCAGGCCGTTCTTTGCGGCGGTATCGTTGAATTGATCCGCATGGGTTTCGAGACGCTTGTTGAAGCGGGTTACGAGCCTGAAATGGCATATTTCGAGTGCTTGCACGAAACAAAGCTGATCGTGGACCTGATCTATGAAGGCGGCATCGCCAACATGGATTACTCCATCTCTAACACAGCTGAGTACGGTCAGTACGTCTCCGGTCCACGCATTTTGCCATACGACGAGACAAAGGCGCGCATGAAAGCGGTTCTTTCAGACATCCAATCCGGCAAGTTCGTGCGTGATTTCATGCTTGAGAATGCTGTTGGCCAGCCAACAATCAAATCTTCGCGCCGTGCAAACGACGAGCACCAGATTGAAGTCGTTGGCGGCAAACTGCGCGACATGATGCCTTGGATTTCCGCAGGCAAGATGGTCGACAAAGCGAAGAACTAAGCGCTTCTAAATTCGATACAATTCTTAGATTGACCCCGGCCTCGGCTGGGGTCATTTCTTTTGCGCATGAGCAATGCCCCCACCCCCGACAATCCCGGCTTTATTAACTGGCTCCTGATCATCTTTCTCGGGATAATTTGGGGATCCGCCTTTATGGCGATGAGCTTATCACTTGAAGGGTTTGGCCCACAGACTGTCGCAGGTGCACGCCTTGCGCTTGGCGCAATCATTCTGAATGCCCTCGGCTTTCTTATGGGTCAACCCATTACAACTATTCATAAATCTCGTGGCTGGCCGTTTGTCATCGCGATCGGCGCAATTGCATTTGCGATGCCCATGCTCTTGCTCACTTGGGGTCAACAGCACGTACCCAGCGCTTTTGCCGGGGTCGCGATGACTACGGTTCCGTTGATTGTGCTTCCACTGGTCTACATCTTTTCGCCAGAAGAAGGCATCGGACCGCGTCGCGTCATCGGTATGATTATTGGCTTCATCGGCATTTCGATGCTCGTTGGACCGGGGGCGTTTGAAAGTAGTGATAGTGATTTGGTTTTTTGGGGCCGGATAGCTTGCATCGGTAGTGCCTGCGGCTATGCAATCGGGTCAATCCTGACACGTCGCGCACCCAAAATGCCGCCCATTGCGCTTGCCTCGGGGACTTTGACGGTGGCGGCGATCTTAGTCGTTCCTTTGGCTTTGCTCACCGAAGGTTGGCCCGACAACTTCCCGATGTCTGCAAGTCTTGCAGTTCTTTATGCAGCTCTTTTTCCTACGGCGATCGGTGCTCTGATCCGTGTCCGTGTGATCACCACCGCCGGGTCACTGTTCATGAACATCACGAGCTATATGGTGCCAGTCTGGTCTGTCATATTCGGTGTGATCTTGCTGCGGGAAGATCTGCCAGCGCAGTTATACACTGCGCTGGCCCTTATTCTTGTGGGAATTTTTATCACGCAAAGCCGCGCCATCTTGGCAGCTTTGCGCAAAGGTTAAGCAGCCGTTGCGCGCGCCACCTCATCGACGATGCGATCCACAACATCGTTCAGCAAATCAGGATCCTCGCATTCCGCCATCACGCGGATCAGCGGCTCTGTACCGGATTTCCGGATAAGCAATCGCCCTTTGCCAATCAATTCTTGCTCTGCACCACCGATAACAGACAGCACTTTTCCATCTTCGAGCGGCACTTGTCCGTTGGTATAGCGTACGTTTTTCAGCATCTGTGGCACGGGATCGAACACATTGGTGAGTTCAGACGCTTTGCGCCCAGTCCGCGCCAATTCGCCCAAGAACTGAAGCCCAGCCATAAGACCATCACCTGTCGTCGCATAATCCGTCATAACGATATGCCCAGACTGTTCACCGCCTAAGTTGAAACCGTTTTTACGCATCTCTTCAACGACATAGCGATCACCGACACCTGTGCGCGCAAGCTTGAGACCTTTGCTTTCCAAATGGCGCTCAAGCCCAAGGTTGGACATAACCGTTGCGACCAATGTGTTCTTGTTCAAGCGCCCTTCTTCGGCCCAACGGCCAGCAATAAGGCCCATGAATTGATCACCATCAGCGACCTTGCCTGTCTCATCCAAGATCAAGCAACGATCCGCATCGCCATCAAGACAAATACCCACGTCAGCGCCATGGGCGATCACCGCTTCAGACGCCGTCATCGGTTTGGTAGAGCCGCAATTTTCATTGATATTATAACCGTTTGGCGCAACGCCCACTGGAATAACCTCTGCGCCGAGTTCCCAAAGAACTTCGGGGGCCGCGCGGTACGCGGCACCGTTGGCGCAATCGATCACAACCTTCATACCATCGAGCGACAACTCATTGGGGAACGCCGCCTTCACACGTTCATTGTAGCGCGAGCGACCATCATAGATGTGGCGCGTACGGCCAATCTTCATCGGCTCAACCAGATCGACGCCCGATTCAACGAGTGCTTCGATCTCCATCTCCGCCTCGTCCGAGAGCTTGAAACCATCAGGGCCAAAGAACTTGATACCATTATCTTCATGGGGGTTATGGCTCGCCGAGATCATAATCCCCACATCTGCGCGCATGGATGGTGTCAACATTCCCACGGCGGGTGTCGGGATCGGGCCCATCAAAAAGACCGTCATCCCCGTTGATGTCAAACCAGCGGTCAGCGCACTTTCCAGCATATAGCCGGAGCGGCGCGTGTCTTTGCCGATCACCACGCGGTGTACATTTGCTTGATTGCGTCGGAAATAAATGCCTGCCGCCGCGCCAATACGCAGCGCCATTTCAGCGGTCATTGGATATGTGTTGGCTGTGCCACGCACGCCGTCTGTTCCAAATAATTTACGTGTCATAAATCAACTCCTATTGTCGCCGCCTGAAATAAGGCGAGCGCTTGTCGTGTCTGCGAAACATCGTGAACTCGTAAAACCTGCACGCCTTGCACCACTGCTGCCAATGCGACTGCGATTGAGCCGGGCGCGCGTTCTTCAGCGTTTGGTGCTTGCCCTATATCACGGATAAACCCTTTTCGCGAAGCCCCTAATAAAACAGGGCATCCAAGACCGTGAAACAGTGACAGACCTTTGATCAGC
Organism: Planktotalea frisia; assembly: GCF_001890925.1. Taxonomy (GTDB): domain Bacteria; phylum Pseudomonadota; class Alphaproteobacteria; order Rhodobacterales; family Rhodobacteraceae; genus Planktotalea; species Planktotalea frisia. Next base: position 21,176 of record NZ_MLCB01000101.1, on the reverse strand, counting down.
GCAAGGTTGTGCGCCTGCGTTTTGCCAAATCCAAGACCGGGGTCAACAATGATCTGACCACGGCGCACGCCATAGCTTACCGCAAGCGCGATTTGTTCGGCCAAGAAATCATATACGTCGAGAAGCACATCCTCGTAATGGGGTGCTTTTTGCATCGTTTCAGGCAGCCCCTGCGCGTGCATTAAACACACGGGTGCAGAGGTCGTAGCACACAAGGGCGCGAGATCAGGGTCAAACTTGAAGCCAGAGACGTCATTTACAATATTTGCACCCGCTTCCAATGCGGCATGAGCCACGCGCGCCTTGCGCGTATCGATTGAAATGGGTGTCTCGATAGTGGTGCGGATCGCTTCGATCACTGGAACCGTGCGCGCGATTTCTGCTTCAAAAGGCACTTCGACAGCCCCCGGACGCGTGCTTTCGCCACCAATGTCGAGCAAATGCGCGCCATCTTTGACCATCTGTTGTGCGAGGCTTAACGCCAGCTTTGGTGAATTGTGCCGGCCACCATCGGAAAAGCTGTCGGGTGTCACATTCAGAATGCCCATGATGACCGGCTTTGACATATCCAGCCCAGCAATCGAGGCGCGCGGCGCGCGAACAGCATCACGCCACTCTTGCGGAGTATCATGCGCAGGAAGGATCGCAGACGACCGACCGCGCACAAAATGTTCGACGTGCGTAAACCAACTTTGCGTTCCTGCAAGCGTCATCGCCCCTTCTGGGCGCACGGCAGACAGCTGCGCAAGTGGTCTGAAATAGTCAGTCATTATATTGGCTTATCATTCTAAACTGTACGTGATCAGTTTATATTGCTTCGCTCTCAACCGCGACGGCGCGGCAGAGGGACATGGGCGACGTCGGCAACTCTTCGCCCACAACGACCAACTCGAGCGCCCCGATTTGCGAGCAGAACCAATCAGCAAGGGCGACCGGATCGTCCACCAAGTGCAAAGGACTTTCGACTGCGTCCATCACAAATTTCTGCGGTGCCCAAACGCTAATTTGCTTGTTTTTACAGGCCCAATCGAGCTCTGTGCGGGTTTCAACGACCGCGCAACGCGGCTCTGTCGCCGCGAAAATCCACGCGTTTTGCTCCATTGCAAGCAGCGTTACCTGTGCCTTTGCAAGGCGTGTTCGCGCGCTCAAATCAGATCGCGCAGGTGGAACGACAAGCACCAAAGGCACCTGCGTTTTCGTTAGCTGATCTATCCAATTCGAAACATTTCGTGAAGACATCGCCGCTTCGCTCAAAAAAACGACCCGTGCATTCAAAGCGGCGTCACTCGCAGACGCCGCGGATGAGACGTCAGACATAGCGCGTACAATTTCGACACCGAGTGCACCGCCCCCGCGATCTAGTTTTTCGATCCGGACAAACACACGCTCGGCTTGCGGCTCTTTCAAAATGCGATCCGCGACGCGTTCGGCCAAAGTTTCGAGCAGGTTCAAACGTTCAGCGGCAAGTTCGATGTCTATCGCTTCGGTCACGCGGTCGTATGAGAGGATCAAGTCAACATCGTCGCCCAAATCCTTGGCGGCGTGACGTACTTCGACAACGACGTTAAAGCTAATGCGCTGGGTCATATCGCGTTCTGCTTGGAACGCTCCAATCTCGACGGCGACTATGTGGTCACGCAGTGAAATGCGATCCAACGCGGGGTCTTGCGCAGACGCCAAAGAGCGTTCGAGCGGATGCTCGAAAGCATGTTTTACTTCGTCTGCCATGTCATACTTTCTGCGTCGCTCAGCGATTAATTGCGGCTCACGCGCGTGGTTCGCGGTAGAAGAGATGTACCCCAATTTTTGCAGTACGCGGGAAAACGCGGCTCCATTTCGGCTTTACCGCGGTCGTATGGTAATGCGTCGCGCCTTTGGTCAGTGTCTTTGGCAGATCAGACATCGAGAGCTTTGCGATCTTGCGCAAGCGTGCATAATTGGACTTCTCGGTGATTACCTCAGCACGTCCATCGCATGTATAGGTGAACTGACACGCGAATTTCCGACCCGTTCCCTGATTGATCACGCCACACACACTGTCAGGATAGCGCGAACTCGCGACGCGGTTCATTATCACTTCCGCAACAGCAAATTGACCTTTGATCGTCTCGCCCCGCGCTTCGAAATAGAGCGCCTCTGACAAACAATTCAAGTGTTTTCCGCCCTGCGCCGCAGGCAACGCATCGAGAAAACTGCGCGTGTATTGGATAGAGCCTACGCTACCCGTACTCACGCGACGAAAAAGTGCATCTACCCGCGCCTTGGACAAACGCTTTATAGCGGTCTCATCGCGCTCGATCATCGCGGATAACTCACGCGAAACCGCCTCCGCAGAGACGGGCAAAGCCATCAAGGACAGTATTAGGGACAAAAAAATGCGTCGCATCGAGCTCTCAAGCGTTATTTCAGTTCGCAGCTAGATAGCATCTAAATCGTTAAAATCCACCCTACGCAAAAACCAGAGGTTTTTCACGACCTGTCGGGACCACTGACCCAGCCAAATACTTCAACATGTTGTGGCGCGTTTCTTATGTGCTACCCTAGCTTGTCGAGGATTGCCAATTGCGCGGCTGCCAATCTTGCAACAGGCACGCGAAAGGGTGAGCAGGAAACATAGTCAAAACCTGCTGCGCGACAAAACGCGATTGATTCGGGGTTGCCGCCATGCTCGCCGCACATCGACAGCGTTAAACCAGGACGCGCCATGCGGCCGCGTTTGGCCCCTAAAATGAGCAATTCGCCCACGCCATCAACATCAAGTGTGTGAAACGGATCCTCCGCAAAGACCCCCTGCGCCACATATTCCGACATAAAGCGACCCGCATCATCGCGCGACAAACCATAGGTCATTTGGGTCAAATCGTTGGTTCCAAAACTCAAGAACGACGTGCTTTCTGCAATGTCTTCTGCACGCAACGCAGCACGTGGGGTTTCGACCATAACACCAAGTTTGTAGTCGAAATCCACACCGGTTTCTGCGCGCACTGCAGCCGCGACGATATCAACTCGCATCTTGACCAACTCAACTTCGCGCTTTGCAGACACAAGCGGGATCATAATCTCTGGAACGATCGGCATTTCAGGGGTCGTCACACTGATCGCGGCTTCAAAAATCGCACGCACCTGCATGTCGTAAATTTCGGGCACCTTTATGCCCAAACGCACACCGCGCATACCCAGCATTGGATTGTATTCACTCAGGGCTTCTACGCGCCGCGTCACATCGGAGAGTGGAATATCCAGCGCTTCGGCCAGCGCGCGGTGCCCCGCATGATCAGAGGGCAAAAATTCATGCAAGGGCGGATCCAGAAGGCGCAAACAGACTGGCAGACCCGCCATAGTGCGAAAAAGCTCTGTAAAGTCGGCACGTTGCACAGGAAGCAAGCGCTTTAGCGCGGCGCTGCGATCTTCGCTGCTTTCGGCGAAAATCATCTCGCGCATGACGGTCAACCGGTCATCTTCGAAGAACATATGCTCGGTGCGGCAAAGCCCAATTCCCTGCGCGAGAAACATCTTTGCAGTTTGCGCATCTGCGGGCGTATCTGCGTTAGCGCGAATCCCAATATCACGCTCGTCATCAGCCCAACTGAGCAGAGTTTGAAAGGCATCATCCAACGTCGCTTCCAGCATCGGCACAGAACCCGAAAGCACTTCACCATGCGTGCCATCAACGGTGATCACATCCCCCTCTTTGAAGGTTCGCCCATCCGAAACGGTCAATAGCTTTTTGCGCATTTGAAACCGCATTTCCGTAGCACCAACCACACACGGCAGGCCGATACCGCGCCCAATCACCGCCGCGTGGGACGTCATACCGCCGCGTTCGGTGAGCACCGCTTTTGCCGCGTGCATGCCGCGAATGTCTTCGGGCGAGGTTTCGCGGCGCACCAAGACACAGGATTCGCCGCGCGCCGCTGCCGCTTGGGCGTCGGCCGCTGTAAACACTACTTTACCTGTCGCGGCACCTGGGCTCGCGGCTACACCACGGCCAATCAAATCATTCGAAACGCTGCGATCCACCTGCCTATGCAACAATTCATTCAGCGCTGAGGGTGGCACGCGCAAAAGAGCCTCTTGCCGCGTAATAATCTTGTCTTCAGCCAAACGCACAACACTGCGCACGGCAGCACGGCTTGTTCGCGACACACGCACACCATCCAGAATATGCACGCGCCCATTCTCGATCACGAATTCGACCTGCATTTCTTCGCGAAGCTTAAGCCGCATCAACTGCGCAATCTCGATCAAGCTGCGAAACGCGTCTGGCGCAAGCTCTTCGAGTGATGGTCCTCTTGCATCGCGTTCCAAAAACAGCGCTTTAGAGCCGCCCTCTAGCGCATCACGCCCTTGGCTTTGGCTCAGGTAACGCCCCGTGAGCTGTTCAAGTCCTGTTTCACGGTCAATCAGTTGCAAAACACCAGAGCCACATTCGCCCTCGCCAAATCCGAGCGCCATAGATTGCACAACCAAGCCAAGACCGGCATCCGCAGGCGCGCCCTTTCCCTGACGCAACAAACGCGCGGACGTGCCATCCCAAGCACGCGCCATAGAGCGCAAAACCTCGGCCAATTGCACGGCCGGATCTTGCGGAAACGGCTCATCAGTTTCCTCTTCATAGGCACGCAACGCCGCGTTCAGCGATGCTTCCCCCTCTACACCAATCTCATCGAACACATCTGGATCCAGACGCGCCACCCTTAGAGAATAAGAATGAACAAATCGTGCATAAAGGGACGCCGCCGTCTCGTTGCCCAATCGCTGCGCGAAATCATCAAAACGCGCATTGTTCATTCCAATGTTCAAAATCGCGCTCGGGCCGCCCCAATCAGGATCACCAGAAGACGGGCGCACACAGAGCAATTCACCTTGCTCAAACGGCGACAAAAGCAGCGCCATATCCGGCATTTCGCCGCGCGCGATCCGGTGAACCGCATCAAATGACAAACCCACCGTGCGTGGCACAGGCAAATCAAGTCGCACCAAACGTTGCAAACATTTCGTGCGCCCGCCATGGGTGTCGGGCGACACAGGCGCTGTGGCGGTGATCAAGGTCGTGTGTGGGTTATTCTGCACTGCGGCATCCTCTAAGCTTGCGCGCAGCATAGAGGTCAATTTTCAACGCGCAAGGCACGCTGACTTGCGCGAAGTCTGTGGCCTTACGTGCTGCGGCACATAAGGCTATCCCTCGACGCGCGTTAGATCAGCAACTGACCCCACTAATTTGCGAATGTCACTGAGCAGGTTCAAACGATTGCGCCGCACAGTCTGATTGTCACTATTGACCTGAACCGCTTCAAAAAACGCATCAATCGGCGCACGCAATCCTGCCATACCACTCATCGCGCTCGCAAAATCTTCCGCACTCAAAGCAGCCTCGATGACAGGTGTCTCGCGTTCCAAGGCTGCAAACAGCGCCTTTTCTTCTTCGGTTTGCGCGAATTTCACATCGCCACCGTAAGAGTACTCAACGCCGTCCTTCTCTTCTTCTTTGCTCAAGATGTTGTTTGCGCGTTTGAAACCCTGCAACAGATTTTCACCATCGTCTGTCTTCATAAACGCTTCGAGTGCGACCGCGCGCTTTACCAACAGCCCAAGATCGTCATTGCCGTCCATCGCAATACACGCATCAATTACATCGTGCCGCACACCTTGCTCGCGCAGGTAAACTTTGAGGCGGTCGTGGAAGAAGGATAGCAAGTTCGCAGCGTCTGCTTTTTCGTTCGCAAAGGCGAATACAGCCATCAAAACAAGCGTTTTGTCATTTTCCAAAACTAAACGAATAACGCCCAAAGCCGCACGGCGCAGCGCAAACGGATCCTTGGACCCCGTAGGCTTTTCATCAATCGCCCAAAACCCTGTCAGCGTATCAATCTTATCCGCCAAAGAAACCGCCACAGACACAGGCGCAGTTGGCACAGCGTCCGATGGACCCAAAGGCGCGTAGTGTTCCTCAGCAGCCGCAGCGACAGCAGGCATTTCACCCGCAGCTTCTGCGTAGTAACGCCCCATCAAGCCCTGTAATTCAGGGAATTCGTAAACCATCTCGGACGACAAATCCGCCTTTGCCAAACGCGCAGCACGCTCTGCCTCGTCCGCATCCGTGCCAACCACAGGAGCCAACTCGCGCGCCAAAGCGGCGATCCGTTCGATCCGCTCTGCTTGCGTGCCAAGCTTGTTGTGGAACGTCACATTCGAGAGCGCTTCGGTCCATGACGACATATCGTTTTTGGCCGTGCGCAAATCATTTTCCCAGAAGAACTTCGCATCCGACAGACGCGCGAACAGAACCTTTTGGTTTCCTGCCAAGATCGTCGCGCCATTGTCCGCCGTTTCGCGGTTCGCCACGGTGATAAACCGCTCGATCCGGCCCGTTTTAGGATTCTTCACAGAGAAAAACTTTTGATGTTCTTTCATAGAGGTTTGCAAGACCTCGGGTGGCAGGCCAAGGAAGTCCTCAGCAATCTCGCCCATCAGCACGACAGGCCATTCCACAAGACCCGCGACCTCGCGCAAAAGGCCAGCGTCTTCAACCACTTCAAGGCCATTGGCGAAGGCTTGGTTCTTGGCGTCTTCCCAGATCGCATCGGCGCGCTCACCTGCATTCAGCACAACAAACGCGCGTTTAAGCTGCGCTTCGTAGTCCTCAAAACCGTTCACAGTGATCTGCTTAGGGTCCATGAAACGATGGCCGTGCGTGGTCTTGCCAGAGACAATCCCGTCCACATCAAGCGGCACAACTTCGCTACCCGCCTCATCACTCAAGAGGCAAATGATTGAATGCAGCGGGCGGACCCAACGCAAAGAACCACTGCCCCAACGCATGGATTTAGGCCATGGGAAGGTTCGGATCGTGTGTTCCAATACCTCTGCGATAATCTCAGCCGCGGGGCGACCCTGCTTTTCGATGCTCGCGAAATAGACCGCGCCTTTGGGCGTGTCGCGTTCCTCTAACTGATCGCGAGTCAGACCTGCGCCGCGCAAGAACCCCTCAATCGCTTTGTCAGGCGCGCCAACTTTTGGCCCTTTGCGTTCTTCCCGCACGGTCGGGCTTTCGTTCAGCACGCCCTCGATGGTCAATGCCAAACGGCGCGGGGTCGAGAACGCAGCAGCAGAAGCATAGGTCAAACCCGCCTCAACCATGCCATCTGTTATCAGCTTTTTAAGATCATCCGCCGCTTTGCCCTGCATGCGTGCTGGGATTTCTTCGGAAAACAATTCGATCAGCAGATCAGGCATCAGTTCTTTCCTTCCAGCATTTCACCGGTAAATTCGTCACGGGGCGGGCAAGCTTCCCCGGTGGGCGAGCCGTCATAGGCTTTCGCGCCGCAATCGTTGAGCTCGTGCCAGACGTATCCGCGACCGTCTTCGGTAATCGCGACAACGCGGTCCACGCCATAGGCGATGTTCTTTTGCGCCAAGAATGTAAGAGCCGTTCCCGCCTCTAACTCAGCGCCAATGGCTTCCGCATCGAAGCATTCGAACCAACCTGGTGCGTTGCGCGGCTCGGCATTTTCAAAAGCCACGTAGGTTTCGCTGAGCAACGAGTGGCTCATTACGGTGGTAAAGCAGGCGCGGTAGCGGATGGGTGACGTATAGGCGTCGATTGCTTCGAATTGATCAAACAGGATTGGTTCTGGTTCACCTGAGACGAGGCTCACGAGTTGTACATCATTCTCGCCGCTCGCGGAGATCTCTTCGTAGAACGCGTAAACTTGCAAGTAATACATCGCGCCGCCGGCTATGATTGCTGATAACACAGTGAACCCCGCTAAAAACTGACCTAACCTCATTGGACATGTCCGCCCGCGCGCGTCTGCACAAAGGCATCGGCACAGGCCTTGGCCAAGGTGCGCACGCGCCCGATATAAGCCTGACGCTCAGTCACAGAAATCACGCCGCGCGCGTCGAGCAGGTTGAAAATATGGCTCGCCTTGATGCATTGATCATACGCAGGATGCGCCATGATGATGCGCTTTCCGGTCTTGGGATCATCGTGCTCTTGCGCAAGAATATGCGCGCATTCAGCTTCCGCTTCCTCAAAATGGCGCAGCAACACTTCGGTGTTGGCCACATCGAAGTTCCAGCGCGCGTATTCTTCTTCGGTTTGCTTGAACACATCACCGTAGCTTAGGGCAATGGGCGATTGTGGGTCATTGTAGGGCATATCCATCACGTGATCACAGTCCAGAATATACATCGCGAGACGCTCAAGACCGTAAGTCAACTCGCCCGCAACAGGGGCGCAATCATGTCCACCCACTTGTTGGAAGTAGGTAAATTGGCTGACTTCCATACCATCACACCAAACTTCCCAGCCAAGACCCCACGCGCCAAGCGTCGGGCTTTCCCAGTCATCCTCGACAAAACGGATGTCGTGCATCTCCATATCCACGCCAATCGCCTCAAGTGAGCCAAGATAAAGCGCTTGGAGATCCGGTGGGCTTGGTTTGATCACCACTTGATACTGATAGTAGTGCTGAAGGCGGTTCGGGTTCTCGCCATAGCGCCCATCCGTTGGGCGACGCGAGGGCTGCACATAGGCGGCGGCCCACGGTTTGGAGCCAAGCGAGCGCAAAGTTGTCGCAGGGTGAAACGTACCTGCGCCCACCTCCATGTCATAGGGCTGCATCACAGCACAGCCCTGCGCAGCCCAATAGGCTTGCAAACGCAAGATAATCTCTTGAAATGATTTAGGTTTTTCCGAAGTCATGACAGTCGCCACCTGATTGTTCGCACGCCACGCGCGCCGTTGCGTCTGATTAGCCGTTGCGCCCATGAGGGTCAATCAATCAACCCTCTTACTGATGCCACTCATCAATTCACGTAAATCTTACCAAATCAGGTGGACTATTGCCTAAAAATTGCCGAAAACCGATCTCAATCTGCGCCCTATGCAGGATTACACATCCAGCTAAGTTACATCCAAATTCAGCAGTTCGATTACGAGGCTTTTTACATGAAACGCATTTTCCTGACCATTTTCGTAATCCTCTTTGCAGCGCTGCGCCCCGCATACGCGCAAGACGCCGCTTGGGTTCAGATCGAAGCGCAACCTAGCTTGAACGCTGCTGAAGCCCGTGCGCGTGACTATGCGGGCAATCTACCTGACGTGAACGGCTTTTCGCTCGGCGGCGGTTGGTATGCCGTCGCGCTTGGGCCCTACACTGCCGAGGATGCAGAAACTGTGCTGCGTGGATATCGCCGCGAAGGGCGCATTCCGCGCGATAGCTTCATCGCCTTCTCCGCAGCTTTTCGTCAGCAGTTCTGGCCCGTGGGCGCAAATCTGCTGAATGTAACCCCGCTCGCGCCTGCCCTGCCTGCCGAGCAGAATGACACAGTCGTCGCTGAAGCGCCGCCTGCTCCCGCACCAGAACCACAGCCTGAGCCGGAAGAAGCGGACGAAACACCCCGCGAGGCACGCGCGAGCGAGAACGCTTTGAGCCGTGACGCGAAAAAGAACCTCCAGATCGCACTGCGTTGGGCTGGCTTTTATGATGCCGCGATTGATGGATCCTTCGGTCGGGGGACACGTAATTCTATGTCAGCATGGCAGGACGCCAATGGTTTTGAGGCAACGGGCATTTTAACGACACTTCAGCGCGTTGAGCTTTTCAAACAATACAACGCCGTTCTGGACGGTCTTGATCTGCGCCTTGTTGAGGATCGCGAAGCAGGAATCGAAATTGCTATGCCCATAGGCGCAGTCGAGTTTGATCGCTATGAATCACCCTTTTCGCATTATGAGGGCAAGGGTTTTGTTGAGGGTGCCAAAGTCATCCTGATCAGCCAAGCGGGTGATGAAAACACGCTCTTTGGCCTCTATGATATTTTGCAAACGCTCGAGATCGTGCCCCTAGATGGCCCGCGTGAGCGCAAAAAGCGTAGCTTCACACTTGTGGGCGAGAATGAAACGTTCATTTCGCACACAGAAGCGAGCCTTGAGGACGATCATGTCAAAGGCTTTATGCTGATTTGGCCCAGAAACGACGAAGAACGCCGCACCCGTTTGCTCGGCGAAATGCAGATCAATTTCACACGACTTGACGCGGTGCTGGACCCCACTGCTGGCATGGACGAGTTGCAAGCAATTGACCTCGTGTCCGGTCTGAAAATTCGCACACCTAAACTGTCGCGCAGCGGTTTTTTTGTCGCCTCTAACGGCGCAGCTGTCACCAGCCTTGAGGCTGTGCAATCTTGTAGCCGTATCACGATTGACGGAGATTATGATGCGAAGGTCGTGGCTACAGATGATGCCAGCGGCCTTGCTCTGCTACGCCCTGACGAAGCACTCGCACCTCAAGGCATCGCCGCCTTGCGCAGTGGCGCACCGCGTTTGAAAACGGACGTGGCGGTCGCAGGTTATCCGTTTGAGGGCGCTTTGAACGCGCCGACGCTGACCTATGGCACACTTGCTGATCTCAAAGGGCTAGGCGGCGAAGCGACGCTAAACCGCCTCGAAATGGAAGCGATGTCTGGCGACGTTGGTGGCCCCGTTCTAGATAGCGCGGGCGGCATCATTGGCATGCTCGCCCCCAAGGACATGAAGGGGCGCACCTTGCCTGCTGGCGTGGGCTTTTCGATCACGAGCGATGTGATTGCAAAGATCCTCTCGGGTGCAGGGATCACCGCTAACACAGCCACGCAAAGCGCAGCTCTTGATAATGAAGACCTCGCGAAACTCGCAGCAGATATGACCGTATTGGTCAGCTGCTGGGAATAGGCTAACCTGCCAAAATATCCGGTGTGAGATGAATAAGCGTTGGTCCTCGATGGGCCAGCGCTTTTTTCACGTCCAGCGCCAAGGCTTCTAGCGATTGGGGACGCGCACTCACGCCGCCGTAGGCCTCAGCCAATTTACAAAAGTCAGGATTGCGCGCAACGACTGCATTGGGTGCGATTTGACTGCGCACCATGGAATCCTCGATCTCTTTTAACTTGCCATTGTCCCACAAGATAATCGGCAAGCTGAGTTCCAACTCAACCGCGACGCCGAGTTCTTGCAGCGTATACTGAAAACCGTAGTCCCCCGCGATCGCAACAACAGGTTTATCCCCTGCCCCGATCTTGCCACCAATCGCAGCGGGCAAAGCATATCCAAGCGTGCCAAACCCGTATGGATGATGCCAAAGCGACGGCGCATCCATGTCCCAAATTTCTTTGGCCACATAAGCAAATTGCGTCATGTCGGAATAGATCAGAGCATCGCTCGGCAGGGCAGCGCGCAAAGCATCGCAAATGGGCACAATCCCCGGACGCTCCGCATCTGTTTCCGCGCGCCAACGTACTTTGCACTGCGTAACATAACCCGCATCCCAACAAGGGTCGCGATCATCAACACGCGCAGGTATCGCAATCGCCATCGCGCGCAAGAAGCTTTCAGCATCACCAAGAAGCAATAGATCATCCGCACGCCCTTGCGCCAAGATTGACGCATCAAGATCAACGCGGATCATCGGGCAATCATGCCCTAGATCATCGCGCCACAGATCGACCTCAGAGAGCTCACTTGCAACAACAACAACCAAATCAGACTGCGCAAACACATCAGCCGTATCCGCGCGCGCAAGCGTGCTACCAAAGTGCAATGGTGCCTCAGATGGTACGATCCCGCGCCCTGCATAGGTCGTAAAACTCGCCGCTCCGGTCATACGCAAAAGGTCGCCAACAACGTCCGCGCCAGCAACGGCACCACCACCAAATACAAAGATCGGCTTTTCAGCGCGCAAGATCATTGCAACCGCTTCATAGAGCAATGCCTGAGAGACTTGCGGCTTTGCAGATTTCGGCAAGGCGGCTGCCGCACCCTTCGCCATTTCACCCGCCAAAGCGATCGGAACTTGGATATGTTTCGGTCGGGGGCGCGCGCTGGCAAATTCAGTGAATGCGCGATCAATCAACTGATAGGCTGCACTTGCTGAACGTGCCTCATAAGACCATTCACAGACGGTCGCTGCAGCCGCTTCTTGATCCAACATTTGATGCAGCTGCCCACGCTTTGCCGATGTTTCATCCAAGCACGACGAAATCGCCAATACCGGCACACTGTCGGAATAAGCCTGCCCCAGCGGCGTCATCGTGTTGCACAGGCCCGGCCCCGTGATCACATAAGCGACCCCCGGCTTACCCGTCGCGCGCGCATAGCCGTCAGCCATAAAACCCGCACCTTGTTCGTGACGCGCAAGCACATGGGTGATCCCCGCCTCTTCGATGCCGCGATACATCTCGACATTATGCACGCCGGGAATTCCGAAAATGGTGTCGACCCCACGTGCTTTCAGCATGTGCGAAATCTGTGCTCCAAGGGGGCGCTGTGTCATATCAGCCTCTCCAAAATCCGACGGTAAGAATGGCGTAAACCGCCAATAGTTCGAGACGGCCAATCAACATACCAATCGCGAGCAGCCATTTTGCAGGGTCATTCAATCCGCCATAGTTGCCAGCAGGGCCAATTTCTGGCCCCAGGCCCGGACCGATGTTCGCCAAAGCCGCGGACGCGCCGGAAAGCGCTGTGATCATATCAAGCCCTGTCAGGCTCAACGCCACAGCCAGCACGCCCAAAGTGACCACGAAGAAAACAAAGAAAGACATCACAGAGCTTAGAACGTCCTCACCCACTGCGCGGCCCTCATAGCGGGGCGAAAAGATGCCGTTCGGAGAATGGATGCGTTTAATCTGCGTTTTGATCGACGCGAACAACAACTGGTAGCGAAAAATTTTCACAGAGCACGCCGTCGATCCAGCGCACCCACCGATAAGGCCCGCAAAGAAGAAGAGCGATACGAGGAAAGAGCCCCAAAGCATGTAATCCGCGCTCGCGTAACCCGTGCCCGAAACGATGGAGATAATGTTGAATAGGGCGCGGCGAAACGCAGGTTCGAACGCACGGTCCTGAGCCAGCGCAAGCACAGCAGCACAGATGACAACCAACACAGCAATTGTCATCAAAAACCCGCGCACTTGCGCATCACGCCAAACCGCAAACTGGTTGCCGTTCAAAAGCTGCACGTAGCGCACAAAAGGTAGGGCTGCGAGCACCATGAAGAAAGATGCCGCATATTCTATCGGACCGGAAAAAACTCCGAAAGATGCGTCGTAATTTGCAAAACCACCTGTGGCGACTGTGGTCATCGAATGCACGCTCGCATCGAACGCATTCATGCCAAGCAGCATGTAAGACATCGCGCAAGCCAGCGTAATTCCGACATAGATATAAGAAATTTGCGAGGCAATCGCAGTCGCGCGCGGCAGGATTTTACCCATGGTATCAAAGCCTTCCGCGCGGAAAATCTGCATACCGCCTACACGCAACTCAGGCAGAAATACCATCGCCACAACAATGATACCTACGCCGCCGATCCATTGCATCAGGCCGCGCCACAGCAGCAGTCCTTTGGGCAGATCGTCTAGGCCAGAGATCACGGTAGAGCCGGTTGTTGTCAGGCCCGACATTGCCTCAAAAAACGCATCGACAAAACGCAGCTCTGTCTCGCCAAACATAAAGGGCAATGCGCCAAACAAAGGCAGCGCAAGCCAGACGCCAGTGGTCAGCAAAAAGGTCTGCTGAATGCTGAGGCCCTCTTTAACCCCGTTGGAGCAAGCCAAGGCGACCAAACCACCGACAAGCGATGTGATCAGTGCGCTTTGTAAAAATGCGGGCCAATGCCCACGCGCTTCGGCCAAGTCCACGAGCAAAGGTAACAGCATCGCCATACCAAGCATCATGACCAAAAGGCCGATCACATATCCAACTGGGCGCAGGTCCAACATAGCTCGCAGGCTTGTCTCAGCACCCCTGCCCTGTCAAGCATCCGCGCGCTCATTCGCGGCGCAGATTGCTTTTGTGTGATGTGGGTGCGTTAAATGAGCATGCCGCGGAAAACGTGACGTACGATGTCTTCACGACGCAGGCCTTTTTCAGCCAACTCGGCATCGCTCATGTCCATGTAGTACTGCATCTCAGCCGTGCGCGCACGAGCGTGACCCATTTGGACAAGCACGTCCCAGATGCCAGCGCCAACGCGCTTCAAGAAAGATGCGGAAGAAGATGTAGATGCGCTTGTTGCGCCAAAATCGAGAGCTGCCATGTGAAACCTCATTAGCTGAATTGCTGTTGAGGATTATATAGGCCACGCTCTAAGTCATTGGTAGGGCAACAACTTTGCTCATTCTGCATTGCAGCATTGCACTGGTCGCATTGCTGCCCTGACGTTAACCCACGTGAAAAAGTGTGCTGAACAATTTGGGATCAATGCTGGTCGCCGCAAAGCTTGGGCCTTCGGTCAAAATGCTCACAGCGTCGTGACTGTGCAGGCTTTCTTGATGGGATGCGACCACGCGGAAATCTCCGATCCGCTCGTCTTTGAGCAGTTGTTCGCAAAACAGCCGCGCCGCGTCTTCAACAAAAATCGGGTTGGCAGCGTTAAGCTCTGCAAAGGCTTGCTCGTCCTCGCGTTTGACCATGACTTGCGTCTCTGTGGGTACAGCCTTGCGGCAATGATCAATCAAGTCTTCGAACCAAAGAATGGATTTTCCGATCAGTTCCACCGAAATCCGCGCGACAGAGCGCTGCGAATGCGGCGTCGCCAACTGTCCACGGGTTCGCCGCGCGTGTTCGCTGAGTTCCAGAGAGCAAGGGCACGTTGATGAATACACATAATCCACATGCATGAACTTCTGCCGCACGCCGTTCTGTTCAGCCAGCTCCATTGAAATATCATAGTATTGATAGCCCGACAGCCCAGAGCGCAGGCTTTCGATCTTCACGGGGAACGAAAAGCGCATCTGTAGGCGCGCATCAAAGCTCTCTAAATCGGACTTGTAATCATCAAGCGCCGCTTCGATCACATCAAAGCTAAATGTTTCTTCAGCGCGACGATAAAACGTGCGCATGATGCGGGACATGTTGATGCCCTTCTTATCCGCATCAAGGCTGACGGTCCCTGTGACGGACGTCTCAAGCGTCAGATCATTGCCATGTTTGGTGTGAAATCGGATCGGCAGGGGGAAATTTGAAATACCTACGTGCTGGATAAGTTGCTGCGAACCACGGATGAGCGAACTTGGTCCGTTTTGTAAATCCGGCAAGGTCGCTTTGTAAGCGGGATCAACGACGAAATTCTCGGGGTAGTCGTTGATCAGATCGGGGTATTCGTTGCTACCGATAAGCGCGCGCAATTTGGGATCAATTGCATTCAATTCCTGCGTGCTCGCGCCGCGTGCCCAGCTCATCAGAGCCACAAGCGCAGCTTGTGCTTCTTCACGCGTGGCAATTTCATCTGCGACTGGCGTCTGAATATTCATTCCCGCCTCCCCCGAAAGCAATCTGTGCGCCCACTATTAAGGATTGTAATCGCAAGTTTCCATGCTTTTTCAGACACAACAGCGGGCAAAGGCGATGCAAAAGTGCTCAAAAGTGACTTCCCAAGAAAAAACAGACTGTTAAACATGGCGAGTAATCTTTTTGGAAAGAGCTGTAATGAAGACGATACTTGATCTGGAAACATACCCGCTCGATCAGCCCGATACGCCTGAATACGCGGTGCTGGTCAAACGTTGCCGCGATGAACTGGCGCAAAACGGGATGTTCAATCTTGTCGGGTTCATGCGCAAGGAGCCGATCCGCGAGACGTTAAACTACGCGCTTCCTAAATTTGAATCGGAAGCCTTTCGTCATGAGCGCAACCACAACATCTATTTCAAGAAGAGCATTCCAGATGTGCCGGACGACTCGGCGCTTTATCACGAGTTTTCCACTTCAAACCTGACGCTTTGTGGCGATCAAGTCGCGCCGACCGCAGTCACGCAGCTCTATGAATGGCAGCCCTTTGTCGATTTCCTTGCGCAAGTGATGGAACGCCCTGCGCTATATGCAATGGACGATCCTTTGGCGCGTTTGAACGTGATGGCTTATTTCGAGGGGCAAGGTCTGAACTGGCATTTTGATCGCTCTGAGTTCACGACGACCTTGCTTTTGCAAGCGCCCGAAAAGGGCAGCACATTTCAGTATCGCACCGATTTACGCAGCGCAGATGATCCAAACTACGAAGGTGTCGAAAAGCTGGTTCTAGGGCAGGATGACACCGTGCAATCGCTTGATGCAGAAGCGGGTACGCTTAACGTGTTTCGCGGTGTGAACACACCTCATTGCGTGACACCTGCCCAAGGGCCGCGACCACGTGTTGTCACTGTGTTCACGTATTACGAAAACCCGGGCGCGCGCTTTACCCAAGAGGAACAACTTGGCTTTTACGGGCGCACTGGATGATGCAAAGCGCCCGATTTTTCTAGAAAAATCGCAACCCGCTCTGGGTCAAGCGTGATCCAGAGCCTGAAGAACATCAGCAATCAAATCATCAGGGTCTTCGATCCCAAGGCTCAAACGCACGAGCCCCGGCGTAATACCCAACATCTCTTTTTGATCTTGCGGCAAACGCTGATGTGTCGTCGCAGCGGGCGGCGTTGCAATAGTTTTTGCATCGCCAAGATTGTTTGAAATCACTGCTATTTTCAGCGCATTTAGCACGCGAAATGCAGCCTCTTTGCCACCTTTCACGTCGAATGCCAGCATCGTGCCGCCATTGCCCATCTGCTCCATCACCAAGGCATTTTGCGGATGGCTTGAATGACCCGGATAAATCAAGCGTTCCAGCCTTTCATGTCCCGCAAGCACCTCTGCCATTTTCGCCGCCGTCGCGCTTTGCGCGCGCACGCGCAGATCCATGGTCTCTAAACCTTTGAGCATGATCCACGCCGTGAACGGGCTCATCGCACCGCCGGTGTGTTTCATATAGGCTTCCACTTTGCCTCGGATCAAATATTGCGGGCCAAGGATAATACCACCGAGTGCGCGGCCTTGCCCGTCGATATGTTTGGTCGCGGAATACACAACAATATCAACGCCCTGCTCAACCGCTTTGGAAAAAACGGGTGTTGCGAAAACATTGTCCGCGACAACAATGGCGCCGACAGCATGGGCCATCGCACTCACCGATTTAATATCAACAACTTCAAGCGCGGGATTTGAAATCGTTTCGAAGAACACCAATTTCGTGTCTTCGCGAATCGCGTTTTTCCAAGCCCCTAAATCGCGCCCATCGACCAAAGACACTTCAACGCCCAAGCGCGGCAGGATTTCATCTAGGATATAGAGACACGAGCCAAACAAAGCACGCGAACCGACCACGTGATCGCCCGCACTGAGAAAAGCCATTAAAGCCCCATTCACAGCCGCCATGCCAGAGGCCGTCGCAAAACCGGCTTCGCAGCCTTCGATCGCGGCCATGCGTTCTTCGAACATCGCAACTGTTGGATTGCCATAGCGCGCGTAGATATATTCGTCCGGCTCAGCTTTGATAAATCGCGCTTCGGCTTGCTCGGCTGTGTCGTAGACGAACCCTTGGGTCAGGAATATCGCTTCACTGACTTCGTTCCATTGGCTGCGTTTGGTTCCGCTGTGTACCAATTTCGTGCGCGTGTTCCAGTCTTGGCTCATATCGCTCTCCTAGCGCGGGGCAGTGCCCCACGAAAAAACCCCGATGCGGTCAAGCAAACGGGGGTCCCGAGCATTGACCTTTTAGCGGCATATTTAACGTGGCCCACAATCCGGTATCAAATCGCCACGCCTCTTTTTAGGCGCGCGCCCACGTGGCGTCAACGCGCTTAGTCCTCAAGGTCCATGTATTTCTGCAAGGCTGCGAATTGCGCCCAGAGAAAGCCGAACAAAAGAATCGGGAAGCCGAAGGTTTCGATCTTGACCCACGCATCCGTGGACATTGTGCGCCAGATGATTTCATTACCAACCGCAAGGGCTGCGAACATCATCGTGAGACGGCGTGTCAGGATCATCCACCCTTCTTGCGCCATAGGCAAAGCGTCAGAGAGCACAAACGCCAGATAGCTTTTACCCAGCACCAAGCCGATGCTCAGTATCACAGCGAAAAAGCCGTAAACCAGCGTCGTTTTCATCTTGAAGAAGCGCTCATCGTTGAAATAGGCCGTAAGACCACCGAAGAAAATCACCATGAACGCAGTAAAAATCTGCATCCGGCTGAGCTTGCCCGTGAGATACCAAAGGATCCCCATCGCGATCAGCAAGACGGGCACAAAGGCGACCGTCGCCATGATGAAGCCGGAATACTCCGTGCCCAAAATAGTATAACTGTTGTCGCGCATGCGCAGGTACATCAGGAAAAACACCAGCGTCGGGCCAAGCTCCAAAACCTGCTTCAAGATTGGGTTGACGTCTTTTTCCTGTGCCATTCTGGCCCCTTTCGGCGTTTAACCTGCAAATTCCACGATCACAGCTCCGAGCGCAATCAATGACATCAAAGCGATCCGTCTTGGGCCAACAGTTTCTTTCAAAACCAGCCAACCGATGAGCGCCGCAAAGACCGTCGATGTTTCACGCAAAATGGCCGCTTCGCCCACCTTGTCAAGGCGCGTTGCCAGCATAATCGAGCCAAATGACGCAAATGCGATGAAAGCGCCGACAATGCCGCGTAGCGCGAGCGGCGGCAAGGCTGGAGGATTGGACATCCGTTTGTAGTGCATATACGCAATCGGCGGGATTGCGATGCCATCGATAAAGAAGAACCATGCGAGAAACGTAAATGGATCCTGCGTCGCGCGAATGCCGTATGCGTCATAGGTCGTGTAGAGCGCCACGAAAAGGCCCGTCGCAAAGGCGAGCCAAAGGGCAGGCATCAGCGTTGCGCGATCTTGAACGAGGTACATGTAGTTATAAAACGCGAGGCCAAAGATGCCGCTGAGCAGAACTAGAACCCCGAACCATTGGCCAAGGGTAAACGTCTCACCAAAAATGAGGTAAGCACCGAACACCGTAAACAAAGGCCCCGTGCCGCGCACCACAGGGTAGACAACCGTATAGGCCCCTTTGGTATAAGCAAACGCTTGGAGCAGTTTGTAGCCAAGGTGGATGAGAAAGGCACCTGCGAAGATCGGCCACATATGCGGCTCAGGCCACGGGACAACAAAAAGTGCAAAAGGCATCGCCATAAGACCGTAACTTGCATCAATCGCACCGCGAGACAGCCATGGATCGTGACGCCCTTTTTGCAAAGCACCAAAGACGGCATGCAGAAAGGCAGCCATGATGGCAAGAATCAAGGCGACGTCATGCCCTTGTGGCGTGCCTTCGAGGGAAATAAGCCAGTCCGAGATACTCATGGAGAGCGTGATGGGGGCCAGCCCCCGACACGCTTTGCGCGTCCCCCCCGAAGTTTATCTGGAAAGATGAAGCTCAAAGAGTGCGGCCCGTAAGGGCGTTGGCAAAGTCTTCGGGATCAAACGCATCAAGATCGTCGATTTGTTCGCCCACGCCAATAGCATGAATCGGAAGGCCGAATTTATCCGCAAGTGCTACCAGCACCCCGCCTTTGGCTGTGCCGTCAAGCTTGGTCATCACAAGACCGGAAACATCTGCGAGTTTTTGGAAGGTTTCCACTTGGTTGAGCGCGTTTTGACCTGTCGTAGCATCAAGTACGAGGAGCGTATTGTGCGGTGCACTTGGATCTTTCTTACGGATCACCCGCACGATCTTGGAGAGTTCCTCCATCAAATCTGCACGGTTTTGCAAACGTCCTGCGGTATCGATCATCAACAGATCCGCGCCATCGGCTTCGGCCTGTGTCATGGCATCAAAGGCAAGGCTTGCAGGATCAGAGCCTTCGGGTGCAGTGAGAACAGGCACGCCTGCGCGTTGCCCCCAAACTTGGAGCTGCTCGACCGCGGCCGCGCGGAATGTATCGCCCGCGGCAATCACCACTGACTTGCCCGCGCCTTTGAACTGGCTGGCAAGTTTGCCGATGGTTGTGGTTTTTCCGGAACCATTCACACCAACAACCAAAACGACTTGAGGTTTTTTGGAATAAATCGGAAGCGGTTTGGCAACGGGCTCCATGATGCGCGCGATTTCTGCTGCGAGCAGGGTCTTGATTTCATCGGTAGAAAGTTTGCGCCCCATACGCCCTTCCGCCATGTTTGCGGCGACCCTGAGCGCTGTTTCAACGCCCATGTCTGAGCTGATCAGCAACTCCTCGAGTTGTTCCAGCATGTCGTCGTCAAGCACGCGTCGCGTAACTGTTTTTTGCGCCGTACGGACCATAAGGCGACCGAGCAGTCCCGGTTTTTTTGGCTCAGATGCAGGAGCTTCTGCGATGTCTTGAGCGCGCTCGGTTGGGATATCTTCGATTTTGGATTCTGGCGTTGCAGCCTGTTTAGCAGCTACTGGCGTTTCTTCCACCACAACCGGCTCAACCTCAGGCGTCGGCATGACCGCCGCTGGCTCTGGCTCTGGCTCTGGCTCTGGCTCTGGCTCTGGCTCTGGCTCTGGAACACTCTCAAGTGGCACTTCAATCACCACATCTTCTTGCGCAGTTTCAACCGCATCAGTCGTTTCTTCTTCGCCGCCATCTTTTACAATCGCGTCTAACCCTTCCTCAATCTTAGAGGACGATTTGAACAACTTTTCTTTGAGCTTTTTGAAAAAGGCCATGGGCAGAACTCCGCTAGTCCCCTTCACCTAAAGACGATTGGCGCAATTTGAAAGAGCAAGTGGATTGAAACCTCACCCGTTTGCTCGCAGGGTGGCATTACTCATTCGGAGAAATGCCTATGTTACGTGCCCTTGTTTTTTGTGCGCTCGCGCTTGGCGGCTCGGCCAGCCATGCAGCCCCTTTGTCAGCGGATGCGTTTGAAGCCTACACAACCGGCAAAACACTGTATTTCAGTGAGGATGGGGAAATCTATGGCGCAGAGCGGTATATGCCGGGGCGCCGTGTGGAATGGTCGTTCTTGGATGGTCAATGCAAGTCCGGTGAGTGGTACGCCGACGGGCCTGCAATTTGCTTTGTCTATGAAGATCGCCCAGACCCGCAATGCTGGGAGTTTGAGCGTACTGCGACGGGCCTGCGCGCAACATTTATGGGCGATGCGCAAAGCACAGAGCTCTATGAGGCCGAGCAAGTTGGTGAACCGCTGTATTGTGTTGGGCCGAAGGTCGGAGTATAGCAGCGAGGTACAAAGTGCCGTGTTTCAGAGTGCTGGCAGCTTAATCCTGCCGATGTATCAAAGCGTTTTTTAGTAAATCATTTTTCAATATACCGCTGCTACCCCAAAACCCGAATTTTTTCATGGGTTATGACGCGGAAATTGTCTGA
>NZ_MLCB01000100.1 GCF_001890925.1 Planktotalea frisia | reverse complement strand
CGGATCATGCGGTTAGCTGAATCGTTCTACGGTCAGACGTCAACCCGTCAAAAGTCGGGTGCTCGAGGACTCTGTGTATACAGGACTATTACGAGGCCGCCTATGCGCGGCTTGTTCTGAAAGGGATGGGCTTTCATGCGCTTGATATCACTGGACTCAACTGGACAGAAATCGACACGGCGCAAGACTTTGCTGCTGCAAACGCAATGTTTGGCAGTCCTGTCGCAACCATATCTCGGGGCCAGCAAAAGGTGATGGACGATGCCGATGCAGAAGCTTTGGAAAAAGCATCTCACCCTTCGTGACCCCGCGCAAAAAATTCACCGCAAACCTTGAATGGCGAGCGGTGCGTAACGCAGTGAATACCTTGCCATTTCGGCAAAGGAACATTGCAATTTGGAAGGACTGAAAATGGCCAAAGGTAAAAATGGCAATAAAGAAGCCAAGAAACCTAAACAAGAAAAGCCGAAAGTCTCTGCTACATCGAATTCTAGCGATGGCAAACCAGCACTTTCGATTGCGGACAAGAAGATAAAGTAAGCCATAAAAGCCAAGTGCGGCGGACAAATTCAACGGAACCAGAATACCCGTGAAATATAGTTCGCCGCCCTATTGTAGTGGTCTCATAGCATAGCCACTTCATTAATATTGGCACTCTGGTGTGGCGAGTGCCAATTCCTTTCCAAGCATGCCATCCCTATCCGGAAAACTTCAGAAGGAGTATTTCCATGTTGTTTACACCCCTACATGACCGCGTCTTGGTGCGTCGCATCGAAGAAGACGAAAAGACATCTGGCGGGCTCATTATTCCCGACACAGCCAAAGAGAAACCGCAAGAAGGCGAAGTTGTCTCTGTTGGTGCGGGTGCCAAGGACGAAGCAGGCGCGCGTATTGCGATGGACGTCAAAGCGGGCAACAAAATCCTGTTCGACAAGTGGTCTGGAACTGAGATCAAGATCGACGGCGAAGAGCTGATCATTATGAAGGAGAGCGACATTCTTGGCATTATGGCCTGAACGACGCGACCTCTTTCACATCATTTTCAATGAGGAATACCGACATGTCTGCAAAAGACGTCAAATTCGGCACGGACTCCCGTGACCGCTTGCTCAAGGGCATCAATATTCTCGCCAATACCGTTAAAGTCACGCTCGGCCCCAAGGGTCGCAATGTGGTGATTAACCGTTCGTTCGGCGCGCCGCGCATCACCAAGGACGGCGTAACTGTCGCCAAAGAAATCGAACTGTCTGATCCGTTCGAAAACATGGGCGCACAACTCGTTAAGGACGTCGCATCGCGCACCAATGATGAAGCTGGTGACGGCACGACAACAGCGACAGTTCTAGCGCAGGCCATCGTTAAAGAAGGCATGAAATCGGTCGCAGCAGGCATGAACCCAATGGACCTAAAGCGTGGTATCGACAAAGCGGTTACTGCGGTCATCGACGAGATTAAAACGATGTCTCGCCCTGTGGGTGATACCGCCGAGATTGCCAAAGTCGGCACGATTTCTGCCAACGGCGAGGCGGAGATAGGCCAGCAAATCGCCGATGCGATGGCCAAGGTCGGTAATGAAGGCGTCATCACTGTCGAAGAAAACAAAGGTCTGGAAACAGAAACTGAAGTCGTTGAGGGCATGCAATTTGATCGCGGCTATCTCAGTCCGTATTTCGTGACAGATCCGGCCAAGATGACGACGGATTTAGAGGACTGCGTCATTCTGTTGCACGAGAAGAAGCTGACTTCTCTTGCGCCAATGGTCCCTTTGCTTGAGGCGGTTGTGCAAGCGGACAAGCAGTTGCTGGTGATTGCCGAAGACATCGACGGCGAGGCCCTCGCAACACTTGTCGTGAACAAACTGCGCGGCGGCTTGCAGGTTGCTGGCGTCAAGGCACCCGGTTTCGGAGATCGTCGCAAAGCGATGATGCAAGACTTGGCCGTGCTTACGGGTGGAACGGTTATCTCAGAAGAGTTGGGTATCAAGCTTGAGAATGTCACGATGGACATGCTGGGCGATGCCAAGAAGATCACTATCACCAAAGACAGCACAACCATCATTGATGGGGCCGGTGAAAAGTCGGAAATCGCTGCGCGGGTTAATCAGATCCGTGCTCAGATCGAAGACACAACCTCCGACTACGACAAGGAAAAGCTGCAGGAACGTCTTGCGAAACTTGCGGGCGGTGTCGCAGTGATCAAAGTTGGCGGCGCGACCGAGATTGAGGTGAAGGAACGCAAGGACCGTGTCGATGACGCCTTGAATGCAACACGCGCAGCTGTGGAAGAGGGGGTTGTTCCAGGTGGCGGTGTCGCCTTGGTGCATGCTGGCAAAATCTTGCAAGGCCTCACAGGTGACAACGCGGACCAGTCCGCTGGCATCGCGATCATTCGCAAAGCGCTTCAAGCACCGCTGCGCCAAATTGCAGAAAATGCCGGTGTTGACGGGGCAGTCGTTGCTGGAAAGATCATCGAGAACACCAGCAAGACATTTGGCTATGATGCGCAGTCAGAGACTTATGGCGATATGCTCAAAGCGGGTATAATCGATCCGACCAAAGTGGTGCGCATCGCATTGCAATATGCCGCGTCCGTTGCAGCGCTTTTGATCACAACCGAAGCGATGGTTGCGGACAAACCAGCCAAAGCAGGCGGTAACAGCATGTCTGACATGGGCGGTATGAGTGGTATGGGCGGCATGATGTAACCACGCACGAAACAAGGCCCGCAGGCATCTGTCTGCGGGTTTTTTCTAGCCGCTAGTATCTAGGTTTTCACGCGCATAGCTTCGCAACAAACGCGCAGCTTGACCCGCTATGCCCTCGGACTGGCTTTCGCTGAAAACAGCGTAGGCCGCATAGGCAAATCGCGGTGCATCCTCGATGATATGCAGCCACCCGGCCTGAACCCCTGATGTGATTGATCTGCGTGGAAAATATCCAGACGCAGGGTAAGCATTCGGCGAAGGCCGTGGGCGCGCCGTATTGATCAGAGGTGTTTGGGTA
>NZ_MLCB01000099.1 GCF_001890925.1 Planktotalea frisia | reverse complement strand
TCAGACAATTTCCGCGTCATAACCCATGAAAAAATTCGGGTTTTGGGGTAGCAGCGGTATAATCAATAAGGCGAGCGTTTTAGCTCGCGCGTGATTGGCGCTTACGCTCATGTGGGTCAAGGTAACGCTTGCGCAAACGAATAGCGTTGGGCGTCACTTCTACCAACTCATCATCGTTGATATAAGCAATCGCTTCTTCAAGGCTGAGCGTCACAGGCGTCGTCAAACGCACCGCTTCGTCTGTACCCGAGGCGCGAACGTTCGTCAGTTTCTTACCCTTCAGCGGGTTCACTTCCAGATCGTTCTCACGGCTGTGCTCACCAATGATCATGCCTGTGTATACGTCAGCCTGAGCGCCGATGAACATTTTACCACGATCTTCTAGGTTCCAAAGCGCGAAAGCCACGGATTGACCATTGTCCATAGACAACAGAACGCCAGCACGACGACCTGGGATCGATCCTTTGTGCGGGGTCCAGCCATGGAAAACACGGTTCAGCACGCCAGTACCGCGTGTGTCGGTCAGGAATTCACCGTGATAGCCGATCAAGCCACGTGAGGGGACATGCAGAATGATGCGGGTTTTGCCAGCACCAGCAGGGCGCATTTCAACGATATCGCCTTTGCGAGCGCCCGTCAGCTTTTCAATCACAACGCCTGAATATTCGTCATCCACGTCGATTGTAGCTTCTTCGACAGGCTCCATACGCTCGCCGTTGGGGCCTTCTTTCATGATGACCTGCGGGCGCGAGATCGAAAGTTCGAAACCTTCGCGACGCATGTTTTCAATCAAAACACCCATCTGAAGTTCGCCGCGACCAGAAACCTCAAAAGCATCGCCACCAGGTGTGTCAGCGATTTTAATCGCAACGTTGCTTTCGGCTTCTTTGTGCAAACGATCTCGAATAACGCGCGATTGAACTTTCTTACCATCGCGGCCAGCCAATGGGCTGTCGTTGATGCCGAAAGTTACTGTAATGGTGGGCGGATCGATTGGCTGCGCGGGCAGGGCGGTATCAACAGCCAACGCACAGATCGTGTCTGCAACTGTCGCTTTGGACATGCCTGCAATGGACACGATATCGCCTGAGATCGCTTCTTCTACGTCTTGCTGTGCAAGGCCGCGGAAGGCTTGGATACGTGTGACGCGAAACTGTTCGATCTTTTGGCCGATGCGGCTAAGCGCTTGAACCGTTGCGCCCACTTTCAACTTGCCGCTTTCAACGCGACCCGTCAGCAAACGACCGACAAAGGCGTCTGCACCAAGTGTGGTGGCCAACATACGGAAATCTTCGTCCTGACGCGATATTTGTGTCGGGCGCGGGACGTGGTTCACGATCAGATCGAACAACGCTGTCAAATCTTTGCGCGGACCATCCAATTCATTGTCAGCCCAGCCATTACGACCAGAGGCATACATATGCGGGAAATCAAGCTGATCATCATTCGCATCCAAAGACGCGAAGAGATCGAAACATTCATTCAAAGCACGATCAGGCTCTGCGTCGCCTTTGTCCACTTTGTTCAAAACGACGATTGGACGTAGCCCCAAAGCCAATGCTTTGGACGTCACAAATTTTGTCTGTGGCATCGGGCCTTCAGCCGCATCAACAAGGAGCACAACGCCGTCAACCATCGACAGGATACGCTCAACTTCGCCGCCGAAATCCGCGTGACCGGGCGTGTCAACGATGTTGATACGTGTATTTTTCCACTCGACCGAAGTGGGCTTGGCAAAAATAGTGATTCCGCGCTCGCGCTCGATTGCGTCATTGTCCATGGCGCGCTCGGCCACGGCTTGGTTCTCGCGAAACGCGCCAGATTGCTTAAGTAGTTCGTCCACCAGCGTCGTTTTGCCGTGGTCAACGTGTGCGATGATCGCAATATTGCGAAGGTCCATTGGTGTCTGCCTTTAACTGAGTTGCGCCCCCGTTATAGGCACGCTGCTCAAAAGGCCAGTGAAATAGCGCCGCACCCTTAATAGAGCGCGGAACTCTGCTTCTTCATTTTAAAAACATCCTTGCCGGAGGCGATTATACAGGAAGATGGATTTTGAAACGCTCGCGAATTTCGCGATCCAAATCGGCATCGAATCTCGCAGCAGAACGGGTGGCCAATATCTCTTCCTTTTTGGCCTTCGCTTTTTCGATCAAAACAGGTTTGCCAAGCTCGACCCATTCCTTGGGCGAGGTGCGATCCCCATGGCTTGGATAGACGTGATCCGCCTGCATCCGTCCGAGCGTTTGTTCGGTCCCCAGATAATGTCCGGGCCCGCCCATACAGACTTGCGCCATTTGATCGAGCGCAAGAGTTTCATCACTCACTTCAATCCCCCGCACACAGCGCATCGCTTGGCCGATCAGATCGTCGCTCAGGATCAGGCTCTCATGGCAAAACCCGAGCAGTGAAGAATGCATTCCCGCCGCCTCGTAAACCATGTTGAGACCCGCAAGACCGCCCATCACGTTGGAACACATCTGCTCCCATCCCGCCTGCATGTCCGGCATTTTTGAATCGGTCGCGCCACCAGCCGCACCACCTGGAACGCCGTAAAATGCATGCATCTGCGCGCAGCCTGCGGATAAAAGCGCTTGCTCACCGGAGCCAACAGTCATCGCGCCCGTGCGCAAATCCAGACCGAAAGGCCAAGTACCGAAGATCGCCGGATGCCCCGGCGCAATCGCGTTCACATACACCAGGCCTGCAAGGCATTCCGCACAGGCTTGGGTGATTGCGCCTGCAATGGTGGACGGCGCCGTCGCGCCTGCCATGCCCGCGGACAAAAGCAATACAGGAATGCCACCTGCGATGCAGGCCTCCATAACCTCGCAAGACTCAGTCGCGAATTTCATCGGAGGAACAACAAAGCAGTTGGAATTGGACATAAATGGACGCTCTAACCATTTGTCTTTGCCACCCGCGATTTGATGCAGCATTTCGACGGCATGCGGTACGATGCTCGCCTCTGAAAACGAAATACCGACATGTTTTGTCGTGCCACTGGTGCAGGCATAAATCGCATTTAGCTCGCCTTCCATGGTGTCGAGAATGTCGCGCGCAACCATGGGTCGTTGAACAAAATTGATATTGTCCAAGACATCGCAAATGCGTGCGGCGTCATGCAGATCCTGAAGCGTGCTTTCGCGGTATTCATTGCCCTCGACGTTCACCAAATGAACTGCTGCCCCTGCGGTTCCGTAATGGACCCGCTGTCCTGTTAGATCGAGATCATTTTTCCCGTCGCGGCTGAACAGCGTCACCTCGCGATTGGCTTTTGCCAAAGAATCTTCAACCAAAGCGCGCGGGAAACGGATACGTCCGTCATCGCCCAAGATTGCACCAGCGCCAGTCAGAATCTCAACACCTGAGGGCGGAGCGTCTGCAAGGCCGATGGTCTCCAAAGCTGTCAGCGCGGCTTGGTGAATTTTCTCGACGTCGATGTCGCTGAGAGGTTTGTATTTGCCGCCCTCCATACCTGCGCGAATAGGGCGTAGGTGATCGGCGAGCTTGGTGGATCGGGCTTCGCGGCGGGCAGAGCGGCCACCGGAGCGTCGGGATGGGGATTGATCATTCATTGTATTTGACTTTCGAAACGAACTGAAGGGAAGGGTAAAAAGCTTCCTTCAGGGACGTCCGCGTGCAGCACGTCCACGTCGCGCGCCAATCGTGACGCGTGTCAGTGTGAGTTTCCAAAGTGAGTTAACCAAACGTGTTCTCCCAACGGCTTTAAACCGAGTTGAGAGCGAAATTTCAGCGCTTGCTACGCCAAATACGACGAAAGGTCGTTTTCAGACCCTACCATTTGCCACTTGCGCCACCGCCGCCAGAAGAGCCGCCACCGAAGCTGGAGCTCGACTTGGACGAACTCACACGGCTGATCGTGTAAGGCACCACAGAGCGATAGGAACAATTGGAGCATTCCGTGATCATATCGCCATTGCCTGTCGAGGTCTTGGTGGCACTGTTTTTGATATGACGCGAGCGGTTCAAGTGACGCGTGCCGCATTCGGGGCATTTCCTCAGCTTCACGAATTTGTCTTTAAAAATAAGCGCGCCGATCCCAGCAAAGACAGCCGCAACAATTGCGAAAATCCAATTGTCGCCTTCACCGCCACTTGGCGCTTCTTCTCCTGCAAGGAAGGGAGTAACAATGGCTTCAATTGTATCTGTGACCCCAGCCTCGATACCGTCTTGATAACGGTCTTCACCAAACGCGGGCAAAAAAGAGCGGTCTATAACTTTAGCAGTAGTGCGATCCCAGTCACGTCCGTAAGAACCACCAAGTTCGATCCGCATTATACGGTCCGTGTGCATTACCAAAACCAAAACGCCATCGTTGCTGGTCTTGTTGCCAATGCCCCATTCATTGAACAAACCTGTGGCGAATTGCTCAATCGTTTGATCCGGTGCGAACATGTCTTGGCGCGAGAGGGTCAGAACCGTCATCTCAACGCCAGTGTCTTTTTTCAATTCTTCGAGTTGCGCGACTAAGCGTGCTTCTGAAGCGTCATCAAGAAGACCCGCGTAATCGTTCACAGTGGTTGAGTTATACTCAGGATAGGATTGCGCCAAAGCTGTCGTGGCGCAGATTAAAAAAGCGAAAATCGCGAAGATACGTATCATGATAAAGGGCTTTCCAAGTTAGAATGCACAGAGCCTAACGTATAAATGCCTATTCACAAAGGCTCGCGACGTACTCGCATAAAGTCCGCAAAGCCTCTGCGTAGCGTTCATCATCAATCGTCATCGCCACACGGATGTGACCTGCTGCTGCTTTGCCGAAACTCTCACCGGGCATGACAGCGATATGATGGGTGTCGAGCAACTGATTGGCGAAGTCTTCACCGCTTAGCCCTGTCGCGCGGATATTGAGCATTACATACATCGCGCCATCCGCCGGGATCAGCTTGACGTGATTTTGCCCTTTTAGGATATCAACAGTTAACGCGCGGCGACGCTCGAACGGGGCGGCGATCTTTGCTTCAAACTCAGGTCCTTCACGCAAGGCAAAGAGTGCGGCGTCTTGAACAAATCCTGCAACGCCGTAGGTCGTATGTGTGGCAAGATTGGCGATATGGGCAATCGCGTCTTTCGGACCAACAATCCATCCAATGCGACTTCCCGTCATCGCATGGCTTTTCGACATAGAGCCGATCACCAGCGTGCGTTCAGCCATATCAGGCAGGGCGCGCGGTGAGAGGTGCGCGCCCTCCCAAACCTGTGTGTCATAAACTTCGTCAGAGATCAGCCAAAGGTCATGACGCTTGCACACATCGGCGATGCCTTCGAGGGTTTCACGCGTGTAAATCACCCCCGTCGGGTTGTTAGGCGAGTTGATCAGTAGGCTCGCGGCACCGTCCGCATGAGCGTCAATCTCGCGCGCATCGGGTTGAAAGCCATCCTCAGCACGCGTTTGAATAGGCACCGCGACAGCACCAACCCCGCGCAGGGTGCCGGGGTAGGTGGCGTAATATGGATCAAGGTAGAGCGCTTTTTGGCCAAACGGGCAGGCGGCAAGGTGGCTCGCAAACAGCGCGGATTGCCCCCCCGGTGTGATCATTACATTCTCGGGCTCGGTTGGAACGCCTGTGCGCGTTTGCACCCGCGCGGCCACTTCGGCACGCAATTCTGCAATGCCAGGGACCGTTGCGTATCCCGTATGACCACCGCGCGCGGAGACATCCATCGCTGCCAAAATACTTGGATCCGTGCGAATGTCGTGCTCGCCAATCGTCAACTCTGTCACAGGCGTCCCGTTTGCGATCATTTTGCGCGCGCGCATGAAGACTTCCCAGCCGTCAGATCCGCCTTCAATCAGGTTGGTCAATGTGGGGGACAGAACAGGCATGGCGATCTCCTAAAACGCGATGCGCCACTTGGCCAAGGCATGCAGGATTCGTCAATCCTCTGGACGGATGCGATTTCTGTCGCTATGCAATTGCAATGAACCACGTACAGATCATCACAATTATCTGCTGTATTTCCCACTAACTTCGTTAGGCGGGCAGGTTTCACATTTCTTTCATTGATCTGAGTTGCTAAGTCCGCCGCACCATTTGCGCGCGCTATAAGGACTTGTGACATGACACAGATCACACTGCAAAACACTCAGACCCGTCAAAAAGAGGTCTTGGAGCCAATTAAATCTGGTGAAGTGTCGATGTATGTCTGTGGCCCTACGGTCTATGATCGCGCCCATCTGGGCAACGCGCGACCCGTGATCATTTTCGATACTCTGTTCCGCCTTCTGCGCCATGTTTACGGTGAGGATAAGGTCACTTACGTGCGCAATTTCACGGATGTGGATGACAAGATCAACGCGCGTGCGGCACAGACGGGGCAGTCGATCCGTGAGATAACGGATGGCACGATTGGTCTGTATCTGGACGACATGGATGCTGTCGGCGCGATGCATCCCACGCATATGCCGCGTGCGACGGAATATATTCAGCCAATGGTTGATATGAGCGCGGATCTTATTGAAAAAGGTTTCGCTTATGAGGCGAAGGGCCATGTTCTGTTCGCGGTCGAAAGTTATGCCGATTACGGTAAATTTTCCGGTCGCAGCATTGACGACATGATCGCAGGCTCGCGCGTCGAAGTGGCACCCTATAAGCGTAATCCGATGGATTTCGTCCTGTGGAAACCCTCTGACGCTGACACCCCCGGCTGGGACAGCCCCTGGGGCAAGGGGCGTCCGGGCTGGCATATCGAATGCTCCGCCATGGCGCACGAATTGTTGGGCGAGAGTTTTGACATTCACGGCGGCGGCAACGACCTGATGTTCCCGCATCATGAGAACGAGATCGCCCAGAGCAAATGCGTTGGCCACGAGTTCGCGAACATTTGGATACACAACGAGATGTTGCAGGTCGAGGGCAAGAAGATGTCCAAGTCGCTTGGCAACTTCTTCACGGTGCGCGATTTGTTGGACCAAGGTGTTCCGGGTGAGGTTATTCGCTTTGTGATGCTCAGCACGCATTACCGCAAGCCGATGGATTGGACCGAAACCAAACGGGCCGAGGCAGAACGCACACTGCGTGGCTGGCACGCCAAAATCGAAGGCGTGACTGCGGCGGACGCTCCGAATGCAGATGTGATTGAAGCTCTGGCTGATGATCTTAACACCCACAAGGCAATCCAAGCGTTGCACGATATCGCGCGCAATGGTGATCCAGCTGTGTTGAAACGTTCTGCGCAACTTTTGGGCCTGCTCAGCGATGAAATGGACGATTGGGTCGCGCCAAGCTTTGGCGGAGGTCTTGATCATGAAAAGATTATGGACGTCGAAAGCTGGCTGCGCTCTGCGCGCAATGCTGCAAAACTGAGTGGTGATTTTAGCGAAGTGGACCGTCTGCGAAGCGATGCGCGGGATGCTGGTTTGGAAGTCCAAATGGGCAAGGACACAGTCGAGTTGAAGCCAACGAGCGCTTTTGACGCAGACAGATTGCACAGCATCAAGCGGGGGGAGGCATAGATGGAACGTCTCTACCTCTACGACACCACTTTGCGCGACGGGCAACAAACCCAAGGGGTGCAGTTCTCCACTACCGAAAAAATTCAGATCGCTGAAATGCTCGACCAACTCGGCCTCGACTATATTGAGGGCGGCTGGCCGGGTGCGAACCCGACCGACAGTGAATTTTTTGAGAATGCGCCCAAAACACGCGCCAAAATGACCGCTTTCGGGATGACGAAAAGGACTGGTAGGTCCGCTGAGAACGACGATGTTCTCGCGCAAGTGATGAACGCCAACACAAGCGCGGTCTGTCTTGTCGGCAAATCCAGCGCCTTTCATGTCTCGGACGCGCTCGGCATTACCAAAGCGGAAAACACTGCCAATATTGCGGCCTCTTTTTCGCACATCACTGGCCAAGATCGCGAAGCGCTGTTTGACGCGGAACACTTCTTTGACGGCTACAAAGCCGATCCCGATTATTCGCTCGAAACTTTGCACGCTGCGATGGAAGCGGGCGCGCGGTGGGTTGTTTTGTGCGATACCAACGGTGGCACTTTACCAAACGAAATCCACGAGATCACCAAAGCGGTCATCGCTTCTGGCATCAGCGGTGAAAACGTAGCAATCCATACCCATGACGACACGGCGAATGCGGTTGCCTGTTCGCTCGCGGCGATAGACGCCGGTGCGCGTCAAATCCAAGGAACATTGAATGGTCTGGGCGAGCGTTGCGGCAACGCCAACCTGACCACGCTGATCCCGATCCTTTTGCTAAAAGAGCCTTATGCGAGCAAATTTGAAACAGGCGTGACGATTGAAAACCTGCAAACGCTTACGCATATTTCGCGTACTTTGGACGATATTCTAAACCGTGTACCGCTGCGCCAAGCACCATTTGTTGGCTCGTCCGCTTTTGCCCATAAAGCGGGTCTGCACGCGAGCGCAATCCTGAAAAACCCAAGCACCTATGAACATATCGAGCCACATATCGTCGGCAACGAACGGGTTATCCCGATGTCCAATCAAGCAGGGCAATCGAACCTGCGCAAGCGTCTTTCTGATGCAGGGCTGAGTGTGAAAAAGGGTGATCCCGCTCTTGGTTTCTTGCTCGACGAAATTAAAGAACGCGAAGCGCAGGGCTATTCTTATGATACGGCACAAGCCAGTTTTGAGTTGCTCGCGCGCAAAGCTTTGGGGCAGTTGCCAACATTTTTCGAAGTGAAGCGCTACAAAGTCACGGTCGAGCGGCGCAAGAATAAGTACGACAAGATGATCTCGCTCTCGGAGGCGGTCGTCGTGCTGAAAGTGGACGGCGAAAAGAAGCTCTCTGTCAGCGAATCTATGGATGACACAGGCTCTGATCGGGGGCCTGTGAATGCTTTGTCCAAGGCGTTGGCTAAAGATTTAGGGCAATATCAAGAGATGATCGACGATATGCGTCTCGTAGATTTCAAGGTGCGCATCACCCAAGGCGGCACCGAAGCGGTGACACGTGTGATCATTGATAGCGCTGATTCCAAAGGCAATCGTTGGAGCACGGTTGGGGCATCGCCCAACATTGTGGACGCGAGTTTTGAAGCGCTCTTGGATGCGATCCAATGGAAGCTTATCCGAGATACTTCGGAGAAAGTGCATAAGTAACCTTGACGTTACATGTAACCTTAGCTACCCATGTAACTCACAGGTTACATGGAGTGTTTATATATGCCTTGGATCGTTCTCGCAATTTCTGGCTGTCTAGAAGTTGTATGGGCCACTGCGCTCAAAGCCTCTGATGGTTTCACCAAGCCGCTTTATAGCGTGATTGTTGCGGTTGCTGCCTTTGTCAGTTTTTGGCTGCTCGCCTATGCAATGAAATTGCTGCCGCTTGGCACGGCCTATCCTGTTTGGGTCGGCATCGGCGCGGTCGGCTCTTTCGCTGTTGGCATTTACGCCTTTGGCGAAGCCGCAAGCCCGATGCGCTTGGCCAGTGCTGCGCTGATTGTGATCGGCATTGCCGGCTTTAAGCTGGCGGAAGGATAAGGGATGAACACTGAAACTCTTTCAAAAATTCGTATAGTCGTGTTCGGCCTCGCTGGACTGGTCTGTGCCTCTTACAGCGCGCTGGCTTTGCTGGGTAACTCACCGCGCCCGTTCTCTCCTTGGTTGCCCGGAGCGTCCGGTTTTGCGGCTGGTTTAGTGATGTGGCTTTCGGCTATCTCTGCGGGGCCGCGTGTTGCAGGCATGGCTCATGATGAATTGTTCTGGGTCGAGTGGGGCCAAGCGGTGAAGTTTTCCTACTGGTTTTCTATCGCGCTTTATCCGCTGTTTGGCATTTTTATGGCGCTTGGCTGGATCGAGCCAACCACATCTATCGCCGCTATGGGTACGGCAGCGGGTGCTGCCCCAATGCTGGCCTATTGCATCCTGAATTTGCGATCCTGAGCCATGGCTGAGTTGCACAACACCCTCAAAGCGCACCGCACTGACAAGGGCTTTACCCAAGCCTCATTGGCAGAGGCCGTTGGTGTGTCGCGCAAATCTATCAACACGATTGAAAACCGTGTGTTCACTCCCTCAACGCTGCTTGCTTTGCAAATAGCTCACGCTCTGGACTGTTCTGTTCATGACATTTTTTACGTGAAAGACGACTAACATGCTTATGAAAATTATGACTTTTACTGCGGTAAGCCTTGTGATTACCGCCCTGATTGCTCTCGGCCTGATCGTATCGGATCGCCCTAAACGCTTTACGCAAAGCGAAGAGTCAAATGGCCTTAGTTTTGAGAGCACCGTTGCGCGCGGATTCGACAATGTGCCCGAGCAAGTTGGTATTGCCACAGAGACTGGTTGGGACATGCCGGTACGCCGTTATGGCACGCAGGACGCCACCAAACCATTGTTGATCATGGTGCACGGGTCTGGCTGGGGCGGTCTGCAATTTAACAACATTGCCAACTCCTTATCGAGCGATGCTTATGTAATCGCACCCGATTTACGTGGACACGGAGAAAGCCCTGAGCGTCGCGGCGATGTGGACTACATCGGACAGATGGAGGATGATCTCGCAGCGTTGATAAAGGCCGAAGCACTGCCGGATCAACAAGTGATCCTTGCCGGTCACTCCTCCGGTGGCGGGCTGGTTGTACGCTTTGCGGGTGGCGAACATGGCGCGCTGATGGATCATGCCGTTCTGCTTGCCCCGTTCTTGAAGCACAACGCGCCAACAACGCGCACCAACTCTGGCGGTTGGGCCCATGCAATGACGCGCCGCATCATTGGGCTCTCTATGCTCAACACCTTTGGTATCACAGCGCTCAATCATTTGGAGATCATCCAGTTCAATATGCCCAAAGCTGCGCGCGAGGGGAAATATGGCCACCTCGCTACTTTGGCCTATTCCTACCGTCTAAACACTGGCTTTGCTCCGCGCATGGACTATCTCACGGATATCGCCGCGCTGCCCAAATTCACGTTGATCGCAGGCAGTGAGGATGAGGCATTTTTTGCAGATAAATACGAAGAGTTAATGAGCGCAGTGACCGACAAAGGCAGCTACCACATTATTGATGGTGAGTCCCATCTGAGCGTAGTAGATGCAGCCGCGACCGAAGGTTTGATCAAAGAGACTTTCAAGTGAGCAAGATACCAGACTGGCACGCATGTGCTGCAATCGTGGAGCGGGGCGACCCCCCTCGCTTTCGCGCGGCTATGGCAGCGCCTGCAAGCGCGCGGGCGATGCTTTTCCCGATCTACGCTGCTAACGTTGAAATCACGCGAGCGCCTTGGGTAACGCAGGAGCCGATGATTGCGGAGATGCGTCTGCAATGGTGGCGTGATGTGATGGAAGAAATCATTGATGGCGGCGATGTGCGCCGCCATGAGGTTGCAACACCGCTTGCGAAGGTGCTCAGTAAAGCAGGGGCCGAAGCGCTAGATGCGCTTATCGCGGCCCGCAGGTGGGACATTTACAAAGACCCGTTCGAGGATGAACCCGCCTTCACCACATATCTGGAACGCACATCAGGCGGGCTGCTTTTTGCGGCGTGTGACGCGCTTGGTTGTTGCGATAGTCAGAGTGCGAATGATGCGGGCTATGCCGCAGGGTTGGCCGGATTTTTCCAAGCGATCCCCGCACTTGAAGAAGCAAAGCGCGTGCCATTGCTTGATGGTCGTGCAGAAGCAATTGTCGAACTCGCAAAAGGTGGCTTAGCGCGATTTAAACGCGCGCGCGCCGAGCGTGATAAACTTGCCAAAGCAGCCTGTATTTCACTTGCACATGCAGAG
The DNA here is from genome assembly GCF_001890925.1 of Planktotalea frisia. GTDB lineage: Bacteria > Pseudomonadota > Alphaproteobacteria > Rhodobacterales > Rhodobacteraceae > Planktotalea > Planktotalea frisia. Next base: position 35,535 of record NZ_MLCB01000099.1, on the reverse strand, counting down.
CCGATTTTGAAGCAGGCGGCATCTGATCCTTATGCCGTTGCTGATGGGCGCCTTGGCGTGGGGGCCTTTCAAGGGTCTTTCAGGCTGTCCAAAGCGGCGTTGTTAGGTCGCTGGTAGCGGATCTTTCGGACGCATCACCAACCAGATAAGCGCCGATCCTGCTAGCAGTAGGAACGGGATCATCGCGAGGTTAACGGCCGTCCAGCCTTGCACGGGATTGCCGCCAGAGCAGTTCATCAAGCCACCAGAAGCGAGTGAGGCCATCGTCACACCGCCAAAGACGAACAAATCGTTCATACCCTGAACGCGCCCACGATCCCGCGGGCCATGGGCCGATGTCAGCATCGCTGTTGCACCGATAAAGCCAAAGTTCCAACCAATGCCGAGCAAGATGAGCGCGACAAAAAAGTTTTCAAGCTCCACATCGTTCAAAGCAACAACGCCAGCGGCGGCAAGGATCACAAGTCCGGCCCCCACGATCTTTTCCACGCCAAAGCGCGCGATCAAATGACCAGTAAAGAAGGACGGGATAAACATGGCGAGCACGTGGCCGGAGACGATATCGGCTGCATTGTTCGTCGTATACCCGCAGCCCACAACGGCCAAAGGGGTCGAGGTCATCACAAGGTTCATCAACGCGTAAGAGACCATTCCGCAGATCATCGCCACTGCAATACGCGGCGTTTTCAGCAATTCAATGCGCGAGCGTGCGGCAGGCGCATTTTCATCAGGGGCTGCCGGGGCAGGGATGTTAATGAACAAAAAGATCAGCGAGCCGACGACATTCAGCAAAAACACAAAGATATAAGCGCCCATGAATGCGGAGACGTTTGCATCGCCCGATTCCACGATGCCGTTTGTGGCTTTGACCATTTGTGGCCCGATGATTGCCGCCGCGAGGCCGCCCGCCATAACGTAAGAAATCGCTTTGGGTCGGAAAGCTTCATCGGCGGTGTCTGCGGCGGCGAAGCGATAAAAGCCTTGCGCGCTCATGTAAAAGCCGGTGCAGAAGCTCGCGAACAAGAAGAGCGGGAAGTTAGAGTAATAGAGTGCAATTGCGCCAATCAAACCGCCAAGCGCGCCGCCTGTTGTGCCGATCCAGAAGCCCGAGCGCCGCCCGTATCGTTGCATGATCGAAGAAATCGGAGTTGCTGCGCACATGGAGCCGATGATGATCATCGAAATGGGCATTGTCGCAAAACAGATGTTTGACGCCATGGACTGCCCCGCAAGCCCTGCGATGATAAAGAGCATTGGCATCTGCGCACCAAGGGTAGCTTGCGCCAAAATAAGGACAATGACGGTGCGGCGGGGGGAAGAAATAGCTTGGCTCATGTGCAAGCTTTAGAGCCGTGTCGCGGTCTTAACAAGGGACTCATGCACAATCTATAATATGTGCAAATGAACCGCTGACATGTCCGTTGATCAGTCCCATATCGGGCAGGGGTGTTTCTTCTGCATCGTGTGCTTTGAACAACGGCGTGCCCTGCGCGTGCTGCGTTGTGGCATAATGAAACTCATGCGCGTTCCATTTGCCTGCGAAAACACCTTGGTCTGCGTTTAGTCTTCGATAGCCAAGATGAAGTTTACGCTGGGCAAAAGATGTTTCGAGCTGCAGCAATCCCGCCATTTTATGACGTGTGCCTTGCGCATCAATGAGACCTGCGCCCAACACCATGTAGCCGCCGCATTCGCCGTAAACGGGTTTGGTTTTGGCATGGGTGCACAAAGTGTTCATGAACGTATCAGCGCTCGCGAGTTGCGCAGCGTATAACTCAGGATAACCACCGGGTAGAAAAACGAAATCAGCATCAGGGATTGGATCATTTGACAGCGGTGAGAACGGTGAAATCTCTGCCCCGGCGCTGCGCCAATCTTGCAAGAGGTGCGGGTATGCGAAAGCGAAGGCACGATCTGATGCTATAGCGATCCGCTGCGCGGGGGGGGCGATTTTGCTAGAAAAATCGGCGCGCTCAAAGGGCGCTGCGAGATTTGCGAGGGTTTCTAGATCAACACTTTGCTCTGATATATCAGCGGCTTGCTCAATAAAACTCTCTAAGTCTTCGCGCTCTTGTGCTTGCACCAGCCCTAAATGACGCGTTGGCGTTTCGATCTGTGAGCTTCGATGTATGGCTCCAAGAACAGGAATGCCCAAAGGGTCTAATGCGCGCCTGAGCATCCGTTCATGACGCACACTACCGACCTTATTCAGAATTACACCAGCAATACGCACATCAGGATCGTGGTGCGCAAATCCAGAGACAATCGGTGCCACTGATTGCGCCATGCGCGCCGTATCGATCACCAGCACGACTGGCAGGTTTAACAATCGAGCCAGGTCTGCAACAGATCCACGCCCGTCGGGCGGTGCACCGTCAAACAGTCCCATTGCACCTTCGATAATCAGTGGGGCATCAGTTGAGGCGAGCGACTGGATACGCTCTGGCGACATCGCCCAAGCGTCCATATTGAAACAGGGTGCCCCGGATGCGGCTTCATGAAAGCGCGGATCAATGTAATCGGGTCCTGATTTTGCACCACGAATGTTGATGCCGCGGCGTTTGAAGGCGCGCAATAATCCAAGTGTAACCGTTGTTTTTCCAGAGCCGGAAGAGGGTGCGGCAATAATAAAACCTGAGCTAGCTTTCATGATGCTTCTGCGGGTCTGCCTCGTCCCAATGGGTCCACATTACGTGGCTCAAGTCCCTGCGCAATTGCTTGCCAATCCAACGTTTGGCGCATCAGAACGGAGCGACCAATGCACAGGATTGAAGGAGGTTTCAGTCCCGCATTCGCAATATCTACCGCCATCGTCCCAAGCGTTGTTTCCAACACATGTTGATCCGGTGTGGTCGCAGACGTAACAACCGCCGCAGGCTCATCAGGGTCGCGACCTGCGTCAAGCAGCGCCTTCGCAATGCGGTCCACATGTTTCATCCCCATGTAGATCACAAGAACCTGCGCCCCATCTGCAATCGCTTGCCAGTTCAAAGACGAAGGCGTGTCGCCTGTCTGATCATGGCCCGTTACAAAGGTCACTGATTGGTTTACATCGCGGTGCGTCACTGGGATGCCCGCATAGGCGAGACCGCCAATACCAGCGCTGATGCCAGGAATAATGCGGATGGGAATACCATGCTGCACAAGTGTCTGGCCTTCTTCGCCACCACGCCCGAATACAAACGGATCTCCGCCTTTTAGCCGCAAAACGCGTTTCCCTGCACGTGCAAGTTCAACCAGATGCAGTGAAATATCGCGCTGTTTGGCGGATGGTTTGCCGCCGCGTTTGCCTGCGTAAATATGCTCTGCCTGCGGCGCCCATGCGAGGATCGCGTCCTGCACGAGGGCATCATAGACCACCACATCTGCCTGGCGCAGCGCGTTGAGTGCATGCAACGTCAAAAGGCCGGGATCACCGGGACCAGCGCCTGCAAGCCAAACCCAGCCGGGTTGGAAATCAGGCCAATCGTTGCCCGGCAAAACGGGCAGGGAGGTAAATGAGTCGCTCATACCCCCTTATGGCCTTTGCAGAAAACTTGCGAAAGTGGGCAAGCGACATGCAATGAGGAATTGGCGGCACTTAAATGCGCGCCTATAGTCCGTTCGATGAATAGAAAGCCTGACACAGAGTTACGCCGTGGCTGGACCACAGGTGCTTGCGCGACGGCTGCGGTGCAAGCAGCGCTTGGTGGCTTGTGGGAGGGCCGTGTGCCGCGTTCGGTTCAAATTACATTGCCGCGCGGTGAAACGCCTGTGTTTGAGATTGAGCGAAGCGAGATAGGTGACGGCTGGGCCTACGCCGCTATCATCAAAGATGCGGGCGATGATCCTGATGTAACGCACCAAGCGCTTATCGAGGCGCGTGTTACGCGCGCTAGTGGCGGCGTGGTTTTTAAAGGCGGTGTTGGCATCGGGAAGGTCACGCGCCCGGGCTTGCCCATTGCGGTGGGTGAACCTGCGATCAATCCAGTGCCACGAGAAATGATGCAAACGGTTGTGCGCGACACCGCTGGGCGTTTGGGGGAAAGCCCTGATATTGAGATCACGTTGAGTGTGCCAAATGGTGCTGAACTTGCGCTCAAAACATGGAATCCACGCCTTGGGATTATTGGCGGTCTGTCGATCCTTGGCACCACTGGCATCGTACGCCCCTTTAGTTGTGCGGCTTGGATTGCGTCGATCCATCGCGGAATTGATGTGGCTTGCGCCGAAGGTCTGCCCCACGTGGCAGGTTGCACAGGGGCGACGAGCGAAAAAGTTGTGCAGGGCATGTTTGCTCTGCCGGATCATGCGATGCTCGATATGGGGGATTTTGTCGGTGGTTTGTTGAAATATCTCGCCAAACATCCTGTGCCACGGATCACGATTGGGGGCGGGATCGGCAAGATGACCAAACTCGCCCAAGGCGCGCGCGATTTGCATTCGGGGCGCTCTCAGGTGGATCTCGCGGGTCTGGCCGAGGTGCTAGACCGGCCTGACGTGGCCGAGATGAACACAGCCTTGCAAGCTTATGAGACCGTTGGTGCGCCAATGGCGAAGTGGGTCGCTCAAAACGCGCTAGTCACGATACGCGCGATGTTGCCGGAAAGCGTTGCCGCAGATGTTGTGGTGATTGATCGCAAAGGCGAGGTCTTGGCGCGCGCATGACGCTACTCATTCTTTCAGGAACGGGTGAAGGGCGGCGTATTGCGGCTGAATTACATAGCCAAGGCATTGATCTGATTGCCTCTCTGGCAGGTGAGACTCGTAACCCCAAAGACCAAATAGTGCCTTTGCGCATTGGTGGATTTGGCGGTGAAGAAGGTTTTAGGCGCTATCTCGCGGAGGCGAAAATCTCTGCAGTGCTCGATGTTACACATCCTTTTGCTTCAGAAATCTCTGAACGAAGCGCGCGTATTTGCGCTGATCTAATGCTGCCCTATTGCATATTTGCACGTCCTCCTTGGACGCCAAATGCGCAAGATGATTGGACCGAGCTTGAGGATGAAAGTGCCGCCGCACAGTATATCAGCGCAGGCGCGACTGTGTTCCTCGCGACAGGGCGCAAAACACTGCATCGCTTTGCTGATTTATCGAAGTGTCGGCTGATTTGTCGCCAGATAGATCCGCCTGATGGGCCGTTTCCATTTGCGAACGGCGAGTTCTTAATCGGACGACCTCCGTTCTCGGTTGAGGATGAGATAGCGCTTTTCGATAAACTAAAAGTCGATTGGCTTATTGTGAAAAACGCAGGTGGCGCAGCGAGTTTTTCCAAGCTAGAGGCCGCGCGCGCATTGAAACTCAAGGTTGGCATGATCAAACGACCAGAACGGCCTGACGCTCCAAGCGTGTCGAGTATTGAACAGGCTGTTGAATGGGGGAAATCCTTTGGATGAACGGGTAATTCTTGGCGATACATGTGTTTTGGAAGGGGCGGAATGGCTGGCAGGCTATGATGCGCGCTTTGCGGCGGCGATGGCGCAAACTGGACCTTTGCCCTTGCGGCTCAAGCCCGAAGGGTTCGATCAACTGCTTAATGCGATCATCGGACAGCAAGTTTCTGTCGCCTCTGCGAATGCGATTTGGGCGCGGATGGTTGCGCTTGATCTGACCTCTGAGGACACCATTGCGCGCGCGAGCGATGAGGATTTGCGCGCCGCAGGGTTGAGCCAGCAAAAGATGCGTTATGCACGCGCTTTGGCTGAGGCGCGGATCGACTATGATGCTTTGCGCGAGATGCCTTCGGATGCTGTTATCAAAACGCTCACACAGGTCACCGGGATTGGCCAATGGACGGCCGAGATTTACGCGATGTTTAGCCTCGGGCGCGCGGATGTGTTTGCGCATGGTGATCTTGCGCTGCAAGAAGCGGCGCGGGTGCTTCTCGACCTAGAAGAGCGTCCCAAAGAAAAACAGATGAAAATCATCGCGGCGGACTGGTCGCCGTGGCGTTCGGTTGCAGCGCGCGTCCTTTGGGCCTACTACCGCGTTGTAAAATCACGGGAAGGGATCCGATGACACGAGTTTTGAATGCAGAGCGGCGCGAGCCGATTTCGGGCGAGACGCGCTCGGTTGTGGTGTTCCTTCATGGTTACGGCGCGAATGGCGCTGACTTGTTGGGGCTGGCGGATCCGCTTGGTGAACACTTGCCTGACACTCTTTTTATCGCTCCGGATGCGCCCGAAGACTGCGCTGGCTCGCCGATGGGTTATCAGTGGTTCCCAATCCCTTGGATCGACAACTCATCAGAAGAAGAAGCCGAGCGTGGCATGAATTCCGCCGTTGAAGACCTCAACGCGTTTCTTGATGCACTTATGGTGGATGAAGATGTTCTGCCTGAACAGGTCGTTCTTTTTGGCTTTTCCCAAGGCACGATGATGAGCTTGCATGTCGCACCGCGCCGTGAAGATGCGATTGCTGGCGTGGTTGGCTTTTCTGGACGTTTGCTTTCGCCCGAGTCGCTTGCGGATGAAGTGGTGGTGCGCCCGCCAATTTTGCTGGTGCACGGCGATGCGGATGATGTGGTGCCTGTGCAATCGCTTCCTGATGCGGCGGATGCGTTGCAAAAGGCGGGCTTTGAAGAGGTCTTTGCGCATATCATGAAAGGTACTGCGCATGGAATTGCCCCTGATGGCCTGTCCGTTGCATTGGCGTTTATGCGGGACAAATTGAACCTCTGAAGCCGTGCTCAGACAGGCCGTAATTCTACGGCTTGTCAGGACACTTTCCCTAGATATAGTGGGTCGCAGAAGGGGCAGGGCTAGTCCTGCTTCGTTACTGCGATCCTCGGGGGATTAAAGCTTCAAAAAAGTATCGTTTAAAGGCAGCCATAGCTGCTTGCGGTATCGACCTCACACGAGGCGGGCCGCATGAACACTGACTTGATTGAAATTGACCCACATGTGCATCAGCTTAACACGCATCGCACGTTGGTTTTGAATGCGGATATGCAGCCGCTGAGCTGGATGCCTTTGTCTACGTGGTCTTGGCAGGAAGCGATGACCGCCGTTTTACAAGATCGCGTTATCCAGCTGAAAACATACGAAGAATTGACAGTGCGCAGCGCGTCTCAAGCGTTTGAAGTGCCCGCTGTTGTCTGTCTGCGCCAATATCATAAACGCAAGAATGCAGCCTTTACGCGCTACAACCTGTTCCTGCGCGACGGGTTTTGCTGTCAGTATTGCGGGACGAAAAAAGCCGCCAAAGATCTGACGTTTGACCACGTTTTACCGCGCTCTCGCAAAGGGCCAGCGACGTTCGAGAACATCGTCGCTGCGTGCCAGTCGTGCAATCTGCGCAAGGCCAACAAAACACCACGTGAAGCGGGGATGAAGCTGCTGCGCAAACCGCGTGCCCCGAGCCCGCATGAGCTGGACAAGGTTGGACGCAAATTGGCGCGGGTGCAAAAGGAATTGCACCAAACATGGCTCGATTTTCTTTATTGGGGAGCTGACCTAGAAGGGTGACGCGCTATTTAGGGCGTTCATTTCTATTCTTTAAATCCAATGACTTGATGATCTTGCTCAGGTCTTTTTCTTTGTGTTTGCGCTCGGACAGGGACAACGTATTGAATGTATCCTCGGCCACAAGGCGGCGCCAACGCGTTACGCGGGCTTGATCAATCTCGCCGCGTTTGAGCGCAGCTTTGATCGCGCAATTTGGCTCGCTATCATGAGCGCAATCGCGAAATTTGCATTGGTTTTCCAGCGTTTGGAGATCCGCGAATAGATCGCTGACACCCGCCGCCGCATCGGTCAATTGCAACTCGCGCATGCCCGGGGTGTCGAGCACGGCGCAGCCTGTGCCGACAAAGTGCAATTCGCGCCGCGTGGTTGTGTGACGCCCTTTGCTGTCAATCTCGCGGATCGCACCAGTTTCGATGTTCTCATTGCCTGCCAGCGCGTTGGCGAGCGTAGATTTGCCAACACCAGAAGAGCCAAGGAATGCGACGGTTTGGCCCATTTTGCACCAAGTTGCCAACTGCTTTGCCACGCTATCGGACGTTGCGTTTATCACCTCGACGGCGACAAAATCAGAGATGCTTTGCGCCTCGGTTTTGTAGGGCTGCGTGTCGTCACACAGATCAGGCTTGGTCAGCAAAATCACAGGCGTCACATCAGCATCAAAGGCAAGCGCGACGTAGCGCTCAAGCCGCGCGATGTTGAAGTCGGCGTTACATGAGGTGACGATGAACGCTGTGTCTATGTTAGCGGCGATAAGTTGCTCAAAGCGGTCTTTACCGGGCGAGCGGCGCTTGATCAGGCTTTTGCGTTCAAGCAAATGGCTCTCAGGAACGTTTTCTGCTTCGTAGAGGAACCAATCGCCAACAGTTGCGTCTTTGCGCGGTGGAAGGATTGCATTGATATCAGCTCCTTGGACCTGCAACCCGCTGCGATGCACGGATGTGACACGAACAGGGGGGGTCGCAAGAAGCGCGTCAGCGTCGGTCTGTTGGGCGAAGAAACTCGACCAGCCAAGACGATCCAACGGGTTTTCAACGAGCGGCGTTGCGGGCGTATTTGCGAAAAAGGCGTCGTATTTGCCGTTCATGATAAGCTCATGTCTTGAAGGGCGAACATGAAAAAGGGCCGCAAAACGCGACCCTTTTCCGAGTTCTTGTCGAGTGAAAAAATCACTCGGTTTTCGGCGCAGTGCTGCCTGTTGGAATTTTGCTCGCACCTTTGGTGTTGAGCGGATCGTCCTGACGCTGCACAGAGCCTTCAAAATGCGCACCGCTTTCGATCGCGATTGTCTTGTGGATGATGTCACCCTCAACACGTGCAGTCGAAGTCAGACGCACTTTCAAGCCACGTACACGGCCAACGATGCGACCGTTGACGACAACGTCATCAGCAATGACTTCGCCTTTGATCGTCGCGGTTTCCCCGATTGTCAGCAGGTGCGCACGGATGTCGCCCTCAACAGTGCCTTCGACCTGAATGTCGCCGGTTGTCTTTAGGTTTCCAGTGATGTGCAGATCAGCGGACAGCGTGGACGCAGGCGGCTTGGCCTTTGGTGCAGACGCTTTGAAATCCGTAGAGCGCGGTGGAACCGCAGGGGCGGCTGACGATGCAGGCGCGTCCGGAGTGCTTGGTGTTGAACCGTCTGCCTTAGGGCCGGGTTCATTGATTTTGCTTTTAGAAAACATCGTTTGCAGCCTTAATGAATATCATCGGATTGACGGCTTTCCCGCCGACGCGAACTTCGTAGTGTAAATGCGTGCCGGTAGAGCGTCCTGTATTGCCCATATCACCAATACGTTGTCCACGCGAGACCCTTTGTCCAACCTTCACGCGAAATTTTGACAAATGCGCGTAGCGGGTTTCGATTCCGAATTGGTGTTGAATCTTGATCAGCTTACCATAGCCAGACAGCCAGCCTGCATGTGTGACGACGCCGTCTGCGGTGGAATAGATCGGTGTGCCATGTGGCGCAGCAAAGTCAGTGCCTTTGTGCATGCGACCCCAGCGATAGCCAAAGCCGGATGTGAAGCGGAAGGAGGATTTGACCGGGTTCGCGAAGGGCGCTTTTTGCGCAGCGATCCGGTAAAGGTTCAAACGATCCATATCTTTCAGGATGTCGTTCGCACGGTTCGTGTCTGCCGTTTCAGCATTGCCACGTGTCGAGAAGCTCAGAGGCATCAAAGGACCACCTTGGCCGGAATACCCTTTGCGCACTTCGTTTAGAATGCGATCTGTGTTCATGCCCGCGGCTTTGAACATTTTGTCCAGTGGCTTGACTGAAACTGTCATCGCTTCTTCGAGTTGACGGAAGATCTGGTCGTTCTTGTCGGCCATCTCTTCGATTTCGGCCTTCATTTCATCTGCTTGGACCAGTGCGTCTTGGGCGTCAGCCACAACCTGATCTCGTTCTTGGGCGGTCGCTTCGAGTGCTGTGGTCAAGAAATTAACCGCTGCATCGTCAGTCGCACTCGTCCCAGTTGAGGTCGCACCACCTTCAGATAGTTCGGCTACCTTATCGCGCGCTGCTTCACGATCTTTCATCGTTTTGCGCAGGGTTGTTTGGATCACCTCAATCCCGGTTTCCAATTCGCGACGACGCGTTTCGGAATTCAGGAGTTCGGATTGCATTATAGAGATCTGACTAAGCGCCGCATTAAAGCGTTCTTGCGCGGCCAAAGCTTCGGCTGCACGAGAATCGCGTTCTGCGGAAAGCTCATTCAAACGCCTCTCATAGGCATTTTGATCGCGCTTCGCTTGGTCGCGGAAGTTCCCAGAACCAATGCTGTCCATCAAAAGGATAGAGGTCGCAATAATCGCCCAAGCAACAATCGCGGCAGCACCCGCAAACCCAACCATCTGCGTCACAGGACGCAAGCGGATAAAGCGCGTGTCAGCATCAGAGCGCAGGAATAGCCTGCGCTCGGGGAAGTGACGCTCCAAGAGCATATTAATTTTCATCGAAAGCCGTTTTCGCAAACCAGCATCCCTTTTCGTCCCAGCCCAACATATAGCGCTCATTTCGGGACTTGAGTGAAAGTCCCACGGCACCTTGGTTGCCTGAATAGCCAGCAGGGTCCAATGGCGCAAGTTATTTGAAAGCTACTGTGCGACTGTGGCACGTTTTAGAGGTAAATTGTGGCAATAAATCGCCGAACTCAATGACTTGATCTCTAGGTCAAGCATGATCTTTGGTTGGTAAGTCTTCGGTCAGAGGCCAGTAAAAGTCAGGAGGAATTCCCGCATCCGCGCGCTTTTCTTCGTTGAACGGTGGCTTCAAGGTGCTGTGGATATATTTACGCACGAGTGTGTGGAACACTTCTTTCGGGTCGGTGTTTTCACGCCCACACATAAAATTGAACCACTTTGAGCCGTATGCCACGTGACTGACTTCTTCGGCGTAGATGGTTTCTAGCGCGGCAACGGCGCTTTTTGCTTTGGCGTTTTGAAATACTTTGATCATGCCCGGTGTCACATCAAGTCCGCGCGCTTCTAACACCATCGGAACGACAGCCAAACGCCCCATGAAATCCTCTGCGGTGTCTTCTGCGGCACGCCACATGCCAGCATGTGCAGGCAAGGCGCCGTAAAAACTGCCCAATTCTTCAAGGCAGTCGCACATCAGATTGAAATGTTTGGATTCGTCATCTGCCGCGCTGACCCAGTCGTCAAAAAATCCCGTGGGCAGAGGAATATGGCAAAAGCGCGCGATGATGTCCCAGTGCAAATCGACTGCGTTGAGTTCGATATGTGCGACCGCATGTAGCAAAGCGATGCGCCCCTCAGGGGAGCCGGGCTTGCGTCGTGGCACATCACGCGGCGACAGCAGTTCAGGCGCAGACGGTCGGGCAGGGTGCATTGGTGGGTTGGCGCTGCCAATCTCGACGGCATCGCCGTTTTTGCGCGCTGCGCGCCACTCAGCCGCGTATTTATGTGAAAGCGCGGTTTTTTCGCGCCCATCTGCGGTTTGCAACACATCCAAGGCCATCTGCGCCAAAGGTTTCATGCGCTAAGCGCTTTTGCGGCTTCAAGCACTGCTTCTGCGTGGCCCGGGACTTTCACTTTGCGCCACGCCTGCGCGATTGTGCCATCTGCATTGATCAAAAACGTTGCACGCTCAATTCCGAAGAACTTTTTGCCGTACATGTTCTTTTCTTTCCAAACGCCAAATGCTTCGCACACTGCATTATCTTCATCAGAGAGTAGTGGCATGGAGAGTGCGTGTTTCGCCGCGAACTTCTCGTGGCTGGCAACGCTATCTGCGGAAATTCCCCAAATCGTGACGCCAAGAGCTGCAAAATCAGCTTCCATACCTGTGAAGGCAATCGCTTCTTTTGTGCAGCCGGGGGTGTCGTCGCGTGGGTAAAAGAAGAGCACCAAAGGGCCCTTTGCATCCGCAAGGCTCAATTGGGCGGTTTCGCCGCTTGCTGGCAGGTTAAAGTCAGGCGCTTTATCACCGATATCAATCATGTGGCATCTCCTTGGTTTTGCTTGCACTACGTTTCATATTAGAAGAGGCGGATCAAGAGAACGCCAGCTTTGACGCAAAGGGCTAAGCCGACAAATATGAGCGATGCGCCGCACACGCCAACAGACGCACCCCAAGCGGGTGCGCGCGTAAAGCATCCTTGGGGATGGTACGCGACGCGTGCAGTTTTGACGGGGCTTGGCGGTTTTGCCGTGGCTTTGGCGATAGGCTTTATACTACTGGTCGGGCGCGACATTGAAGCTCCTGATTGGTTGCAAGAGCAGATTGATCGCAAGATTGCGCAAGCTTTGCCCGGCGTCGATGTGGGGATCGGCACAATGTCCTTGCGCGTTGAACGCTCTGATCTCAGCCCGCGTGTATTTTTTCAAAATGTGACGGTGAAGGATGACACAGGGCTGCCCTTTGCCTCCTTGGGCGAGCTCAGTGTGCGCGCGTCGTTTCCCGCCGCAGTGCGTGGGCAGTTTTTGCCAAAGAAAATTTCGCTCTCTGGTGCCCTGATGAAGTTGCGCCGTGACCGTGATGGGGGATTTGATCTGACTATCGGCTCTGCGCTGCAAGCCAGTGGCGAGGGGGCGAGCCTGATCGAGTTGGTGGAACGGCTTGATCAGTTGCTTGTTGCGCCAGAACTTCGCTACCTGCGCGAAGTGGATGCGACGAGCCTTACGGTGCTTTATGAAGATGCGCGCGCGGGGCGGGCTTGGACGGTTGATGGCGGCCGGATGCGGGTCACAGCCAGAAACGAGGTCCTTTCGATCGGTGCTGATTTTGCGCTGCTAGGCGGGCAGGACTATGCAACCACTTTAGAGTTGAGCTACGAGAGCGAAATCGGCTCACCCGCTGCGCGGATTGGCGTTTCGCTGGCGGATGCGCCGTCTGAGGATATTGCCAGCCAAAGTGGTGCGATGGCTTGGATGGAAGCTTTGAGAGCACCGATTTCGGGTTCTCTACGCACGCAAGTGGATGACAAGGGCAACTTGGGGTTGCTTAACGCGACGCTGCAAATCGGCAAAGGCGTCGTACAGCCTGAAGATGAAGCAAAACCTATCCCGTTTGACGGGGCGCAAGCCTATTTCGCCTTCGATCCGAACCAGAACACTTTGGAATTCTCAGAAGTCATTGTGAAATCTGCATGGATCGAAGCGCGCGGTGAAGGATTTGCGCGCCTCCAAAATGCCGAAGCTGGCTGGCCAGAAGAGTTGCTCGGGCAGTTTCGTCTCAGCAGCGTGCGCGCCAATCCCAATCAGCTTTACGCAACACCTGTGACGTTGGAACAAGCGGATCTGGATATGCGGGTCGTGTTTGATCCGTTTCGACTTGATATCGGTCAGTTGGTTTTGCGCGAGGGCGATCAAACGCTTATTGCAAGTGGTCGCGCTGATATCGGCGACGAGGGCTGGCGCGTTGCACTCGATGCGCGTGCGGATACACTTGATATCAAACGTGTCTTGGCGGTTTGGCCGGATAGTGTGAAGCCCAAGACCCACGATTGGATCGAGCAGAATATCCTGCAAGGTGACATCAAAAATGCGCGCCTTGCCTTTCGTGCTGTGCCTGATGCGCCGCCAGATCTGCATTTAGATTTCGCTTATGATGACGCCTCGCTGCGCTTTATGAAATCGATGCCGCCCATAAACGGGGCGCGTGGATATGTGCGTCTTGAAGGGGCGCGTTTTTTGGCGGCGACCGAAGCTGGCTATGTGACGCCCCCAGAAGGCGGTCGCATCGACGTAAGCGGAACAGTCTTTGAAATTCCGGATGTGAGCGTTCGCGGCGCGCCGGCAAATGTGCAACTCACAACTCAAAGCAGCGTGACGGCGGCCTTGTCTTTGCTTGACCAAGAGCCGTTTGCGTTTTTGAGTAAAGCGGGCCAATCAGTAAATCTGGCAGAAGGGCGCGCAAATGTGAGCGGCGACATCGGGTTCGCGCTGAAGCAAAAGATCCCAGCGTCTGAGATTAATTTCAACATCGCGGGGGACATCACGAACGTGCGAAGCGATCGCTTGGTCGCAGGGCGGCTCATTGCTGCTGAGCGTTTGGCGCTGCGTGCAAAAACCGATGAAATCACGCTGACAGGTGCTGGACGCATTGATGCAATACCGGTGGAAGGCACGTGGCGTATGCCGCTTGGTAAAGCTAGGGCAGGCAGTCGCTTGAGCGGCCAAGTGGAGTTGTCGGACAAATTTGTTGAGACGTTCAATATTGGTCTGCCGCCGGGCTCGATCTCGGGAAAAGGCCGTGGGGATGTGACGCTTGATCTGCGCGCGGATGGACCCGCGCGCTTTGCGCTCAGCTCTAATCTGCGTGGACTGAATGTGGCGATTGCACCGCTTGGCTATCGCAAATCTGCCAATGCGCGCGGATCGCTGAACGTACGTGGCGTGCTTGGCAGCAAAAAGACAGGCCCGCCTGTGGTCGAAAGCTTGGCTTTTGATGCGCCGGGATTGAAGGCGAATGGTTCCATCACGATCAGCGCGTCAGGCATTCTAGAGCGTGCGCAGTTCGGGCGTGTTCAGGTCGGGGATTGGCTCGACTCCCCCGTGACACTGACGGGACGCGGACGCAATGCGTCGCCGGCGGTGTCACTCAATGGTGGTTTCTTGGACCTGCGCCGCATACCTGCTCAAAACGCGGGTGCTGCGAGCGCGGGCGCAACCCCTTTGAATGTGTCGCTGGATCGCATGCAGGTCACAAAAGAAATCGCATTGCGCAATTTTGAAGGTCAGTTTCAATCAAGTGGTGGCCTGAATGGAAACTTCAACGCACGTCTGAATGGCAAAGGGCGGATCGAAGGACGCACCACACCGCGCAACGGGCGTACAGCGGTGCAGATCACCAGTGCAAATGCAGGGGCGACCTTGAGCGATGCGGGCTTGTTGAAGAATGCCAACGAGGGCGCGATGACGCTGAATCTGTTTCCGCGAGAGGCGGCGGGCCAATATGACGGCAACCTCAACATTAAAAATCTGCGTTTGCGTGATGCGCCGCCTGCTTTGGCACTTTTGAGTGCGGCCAGCGGGATTGGACTGCTCGAGCAACTCGATGGGCGCGGCCTTGTGTTTACGGATGTGAACAGCACATTCAGGATCACACCCAAAACGATTGTGGTGTCCGAAGGAAACGCGATTGGGCCCTCGCTCGGCTTTTCGGTTGATGGATATTATGACGTCGCAAACAAACAGCTAGATATGCAGGGTGTCGTCTCACCGTTTTTCGTAATCAATGGGATCGGTTCGATCTTTACCCGACGGGGTGAGGGGCTTATTGGCTTCAACTTCAACGCGCGCGGACCTGCGAGTGCGCCCAAATTTGATGTAAATCCGCTTAGCCTGTTCACCCCAGGAATGTTTCGTGAAATATTCCGCCGTCCTCCTCCTAAGTTGAGCCAGTAAAGACCAATGAAATTAAGTGACTTTGATTTTGATCTGCCGGATCGTTTGATTGCAACACGACCTGTTTCCCCGCGTTCCTCCGCGCGTTTGTTACTGGCGCAGGCTGGAAGTATCCAAGATTGGCATGTCTATGATTTGCCAGAGATATTTCTGCCCGGTGATGTGCTGGTTTTGAACAATACTAAAGTCATACCCGCGCGTCTGTTCGGTCTACGCCGCCGCGAAAGCGAACATGGATCGGGCGAAGCAAAGATTGAAGTGACGTTGTTAGAGCCAAGCGCGGACCAAGGCAGCTGGCGCGCGCTGATCAAGCCGCTGCGCAAGGTGAAAGAGGGGGAAGTCATCGTCTTTTCCGATGTGCTGAGTGCGACATTGACAGGCAAAGAAGTCGGTCAAGGTGTGCTAAAGTTCAACCTTCAAGGGGATGATTTCGACGCGGCTTTGGCGGATGCGGGCGCAATGCCTTTGCCGCCATATATCGCGGCCAAACGCGCGGCAGATGAGCAGGACAAAGACGATTACCAAACAGTGTTTGCAGAGCATTCCGGCGCGGTCGCGGCGCCAACGGCGTCGCTCCATTTCGATGAGGACTTGCTTGAAAACCTGCGCGGGCGCGGCGTTGAATTTGCGCATGTCACGCTGCATGTCGGGGCAGGGACGTTTCTGCCTGTAAAGGTCGATGATGTGACAACCCACAAGATGCATGCGGAATGGGGACAGGTCAGCGCGACCGCCGCAGATCAGATCTTGCGAGCAAAAAAGGAAGGGCGTCGTGTCATCCCAGTTGGCACAACTGCGCTGCGCTTGATCGAAAGCGCCGCTGCCGCAAGCGGTGAAATTGCGCCGTGGGAAGGGGAAACCGATATTTTCATCTACCCCGGTTTCAAATTTAACGTTGCTGATGCGCTGATGACGAACTTTCATCTACCCAAGAGCACGTTGATGATGCTGGTCGCTGCTTTGATGGGCAAAGCGCGCATGGATGAGATCTATGCGCACGCCATCGCAGAGAATTACCGCTTCTTTTCTTATGGTGACAGCTCGCTCTTGGTGCCCTCGAAATAGTTCGCCGCAGCGACATAGTGTGTCGCGTGTAAACCAGTTGTTTAGAGCGAACAGGTATAGCGCTCGAATCTTAATCATTCTGTCATGCGGGGCGTGCGGTGTTTTCAGTTCTTCAAAATTCATGGGCACTTTTGCTCGGTATGATGCTCTTGATGCTTGGCAATGGCTTGCAAGGCACGCTTTTGGGTGTGCGCGGTGAGATAGAGGGATTTTCGACCTTCGAGATGTCGCTCGTCATGTCTGCCTATTTCGTCGGCTTTCTAGGGGGGTCGCATGCTGCCCCTGAAATGATCCGTCGCGTCGGGCATGTGCGGGTCTTTGCGGCGCTTGGCTCGCTCATTTCGGCCGTTCTGATCCTTTATCCTGCACTTGCAAATGCAGAAGCGTGGATGGTTGGTCGTGTCATTATCGGTTTTTGTTTCTCGGCTGTTTATGTGACCGCAGAGAGCTGGCTGAATAACTCTGCGACAAATGAAAACCGCGGGCAGACTTTGTCGCTCTATATGATTGTTCAGATGATCGGTATCGTTGCGGCGCAAGGTGTGTTGCTGCTTGGCGATCCTTCTGGCTACATATTGTTCATTATCCCTTCGGTTTTGGTCTCCGTCGCGTTTGCCCCTATTTTGCTATCGATCACGCCGACTCCTGCATTCGATACGACCAAGCCTATGTCGCTTAAAAAGCTCTACGAAGTGTCCCCGCTTGGCGTGGTTGGCATGTTCCTGCTCGGTGGCGTGTTTTCGGCGCAGTTCGGCATGGCTGCGGTTTATGGCGGTAAAGCAGGGCTTAGCATCGCGCAAATCTCGCTTTTTGTGTCGGCGTTCTATGTCGGCGCTTTGATTATGCAATATCCTTTGGGCTATATCTCGGACCGGATGGATCGCCGTTTCTTAATCCTTTTGACCGCGGCTTTGGGGGGCGTTGCCTCAATTGTTGCAGTCATTTGGGGGGAAGACATCATTATCTTATTGGCTGCAGCTTTTGTCATTGGGGGCACATCTAACCCGCTCTATTCGCTGTTTCTCGCGTACACCAACGACTTTCTTGAGCATGAAGACATGGCTGCCGCCTCTGGTGGCATGGTTTTCGTCAGTGGGCTCGGTGCGATTTCTGGCCCTATTGTTACGGGTTGGCTGATGACGACTGTTGGGCCTGGTGCTTTCTTTGGGTTGATCGGGGCTCTCATGATGGCCATCGCAGTCTACGCGGCTTTCCGTATGACACAGCGTGCGTCGCCCTCTGTCGATGACACCGCAGGTTTTCAGGCAATTATGCCGTCGTCTTCTCCGGTCTTCGTTGAGGTTGCGCAAGAAATTGCGATCGAAAACGCAATTGAGGAGCAGATGGAAGAAATTTCCCCCTAATTATGTCGTAAATGACCTATTTTGTTACTAGATTCAGAGATTAACCTGATTGTAACGTTTCTAAAGCGTCCACGCCCAAATGGGAGAACTAACATGATCGCGGCCCCTGATGAGGTTTTGAGCTTCTGGCTTGACGAGAAGAGCCCTGAAGATTGGTACAAGGCAGATGACAGCCTTGATCAAGAGATACGAGAACGCTTTGGCGACACGTGGCAAGCTGCGATGGATGGCAAGTTTGGGCTTTGGCTAACCTACCCAAGTGGGGCTTTGGCTTATATCGTTCTGACCGATCAGTTTTCACGAAATATGTTTCGCGGCACTGGCAAGGCATTCGCGTCTGATCGTGTCGCGCTTACGGCCTCCAAAATCGCAATTGATCGGCAATGGGATCTGCGCATTGATGAACCTGCGCGTCAGTTTTTCTACATGCCCTTGATGCATTCCGAAAGCCTATGTGACCAAGAGCGCTGCATCCGTCTGATGAAAGAACGTATGCCAAACTCGGGTGACAGCAATTTGCTTCACGCTAAAGCGCACCGTGAAGTGATCCGCAAGTTTGGTCGCTTTCCTTATCGAAACGACGCGCTTTCACGTCGCTACACGCAGATTGAAAAAGACTATATTCAGGCTGGTGGATATGGCTCGACTGTGCGTGATCAGCAGCTTGTCACTGCATAAAGTCGTTTAAGGCGAATTCGTTAAGGGTGGCTGCTTGGCTGCCCTTTTCTTTTGCGCGCGCGCTGGTTAGCCTGTCTTTGAGCACTTAAAAACAGGAGAGCTATCCATGGCCCAAGATTCATACGACATGATCGTGATTGGAGCAGGACCGGGGGGCTATGTTGCAGCCATTCGCGGCGCACAATTGGGCCTGAGCGTTGCGATTATCGAGCGCGAGCACATGGGTGGCATTTGTTTGAACTGGGGCTGTATTCCAACCAAAGCCATGTTGCGCTCTGCGGAGGTCTTCCACCTCATGCATCGCGCAAAGGAATTTGGACTAAGCGCGACAGGCATCGATTATGATTTGGAGGCTGTTGTGAAGCGCTCGCGCAAAGTTGCGGGCCAGCTGTCTTCCGGAATCTCTCATCTTATGAAAAAGAACAAGATCACCGTCGTGATGGGGCAAGCCCGTTTGGCCGGTAAGGGCAGTGTCGCTGTAAAAGGCGACAAAGGCGAGCAAACGCTTAGCTCCAAACATATCATTCTCGCCACTGGTGCGCGTGCGCGCGAATTGCCAGGTCTCGAAGGCGATGGCGATTTGGTTTGGACCTACAAAGACGCGCTGACACCGCCGCGTATGCCTAAAAAGTTGCTGGTGATCGGTTCTGGCGCAATCGGGATCGAGTTCGCGAGTTTTTATAACACGCTCGGTTCAGACACGACTGTCGTCGAAGTCATGGATCGCGTTTTACCTGTTGAGGACGCTGAAATCAGTGCATTTGCGAAGAAAAGTTTTACTGCGCAAGGGATGAAGATCCGCGAAAAGTCGATGGTGAAACAGCTAGATCGCGGCAAGGGCAAAGTTACGGCGCATATCGAGACGGGTGGGAAAACTGTTAAGGAAGAGTTCGACACCGTTATCTCTGCTGTTGGCATCGTTGGAAATGTCGAAGACTTGGGGCTTGAGGCGGCTGGCGTCACCGTTGATCGCACGCATGTTTTGACCGACGAATATTGCCGCACAGGGGTCGAAGGACTTTATGCGATTGGCGATATTGCTGGCGCACCTTGGCTTGCTCACAAAGCCTCGCATGAAGGGGTGCTTGTTGCTGAACTCATTGCAGGCAAAACCGTGCATCCGATAAAGCCGGGGTCCATCGCGGGCTGCACGTATTGTCATCCGCAAGTTGCGAGTGTCGGCATGACGGAAGCCGCTGCAAAAGAGGCTGGGCATGACATCAAAGTGGGCCGCTTCCCGTTTATGGGAAATGGCAAAGCCATTGCACTTGGCGAGGCCGAAGGCTTGGTTAAAACGATTTTTGACGCCGAGACCGGTGAACTTCTGGGCGCGCATATGATCGGCGCTGAAGTGACTGAAATGATCCAAGGGTATGTAATCGGACGTCAACTAGAGACGACAGAAGATGATCTGATGCACACCGTATTCCCGCATCCGACGTTGTCCGAAATGATGCATGAAAGTGTCCTCGACGCCTATGATCGTGCGATCCACTTTTAAGGATTTAACATGCCCTCTTTGAACCGCATCGAGATGCGCCGCATCAGCCGTTCTTGGCTGAAGGAACTGCCTTTGAGCGGTATGTCTGTTGCTGAGATTTCGGGCCAGTGGGGGAAGTATTTCAACTTTGGGTCTTATGAGCAGTTTCGGTTTCCAAAATATGATATCTGCAAAGGACTCTTTGAAGGTGAGGATGGACGCCCGCGTAAATTTGATTTGATCATTGCGGATCAGGTTTGGGAACATCTGGATCGTCCTTATGCAGCAACAAAAAATGTCCGTAAGATGATGAAAAGAGGTTCTTATTTTTATCTAGCGACCCCGTTTTTTATTCCTTTTCATGCGGCACCGCAGGATAATTCGCGTTGGTCCGCGCGTGGTTTGAAGAATCTTTTGGTTGAATGTGGGTTTGACGAAACAGGTATTCGCACGGGCCAATGGGGTAATCGCGCCGCTGCTCTGCGAAACCTTGAAGAGGTCTGGCCACCTGAACATGAGCCTGAAACAGATGAGTTGACGAACGATCCCGTGTTCCCGATTACGGCTTGGGCGCTTGCACAAAAAATCTGAAACTTCTGCTGGCTCACGGTCTCTGTCAAAGCCTGAAGACCGCACCGATTGGCTCATCGTTTTGCTGGTCTGGGCCGCTGGTCTAGGAGCCGCAGCGCAATTTGGCAAAATCGCTGTAACGCTTGATGCATTTCGAGACATCTATGCGGTCAGCGAGGTCGCGTTAGGGTTTTTGATTTCTTGCGTGGGTTTTGTCGGACTTCTTTTCGGAGTTGTCGGAGGGATCTTAAGTCCGAGATTAGGCATCAAGAGAATGTTCATATTGGGGATGTTTTCTGCAGCGATTTTGTCAGCGCTACAATCCTTTTCGATTCCGTATTCGGCAATGATCATTTTGCGGGTTTTGGAGGGGGCCAGCCACCTTTTTATTGTTATCGCGGGGCCCATACTTATGGCGCGGCATAGCTCTTCGCGCACGCGTCCAGGCATCATGACGCTTTGGAGTAGTTTTTTTGGCCTCTCATACATGCTGGTTGCGTTGATTGCGCCTTGGGTCATTGGCCATTTTGGCCTGCAAAGCCTGTTCATAGGGCACGCTTTTTACATGTTGGTGCTTGGAGCATTACTTTCTCAGGCGCTGCCAATTGCTAAAACGCAAACCAGCTTTGATTTAGAACACGACAATTTTGATCTTCCGAACCTCTTAAAATTGCATTTGAAGATTTATAAGTCGCCTTGGCTCAGTGCTGCTGCGTTGGGTTTTGTGTTTTACACTGGCCTCTATATTGCGCTTCTTACCTACATTCCCGAGTTCGTTGCACCCGCGTTAAGAACTGGCTTGTCTGCAAGTCTTCCGTTTGCTTCCATTGTCACGTCACTCACGTTTGGCGTTGTCTTGTTACGCTTTGTTCGTCCGGTAAATGCAGTTATCATTGGGTATCTTCTGATTGGTGCTTGCGCATTTCCGCTCTTGTTTGTGGTTGGAAACGATCCGTTATTCGTCGTGTTCAGCATCATTTTGCTTGGATCTACAGGTATTGTGCCCGGCGCGTCATTTGCGGCATTGGCGGAACTCAATTTGACCGATCAGGACAGGGCTTACGCGACAGGTGCCATTGCTCAGTTGGGCAACTTGGGTACGAGTTGCGGTCCGCCGTTGTTAGCTGCGATTATTTCGATATCAGGAGTATACGGAACTGTCGGTTTTGTCCTTCTGTTCTGCTTTTTTGGTGTTTTCGTCCACGTCTTGCTCGCACGGCAACGCTCAACCCACATAGCGCAGAGAGATTAATCTTTCGTATATTCTTGATTTGTTCTACTTCTATTCTTCACATGAGGGCTGGTCGAATCCGAGGCTTTGCCTATGTGTAAGTGCTGAAGCATAGGGGCGCAAAATGGCTGAGCTGAAAAATATCGAAGTACGCGGTGCACGTGAACACAATCTTAAGTCGATTGATGTTGATATCCCCCGTGATCAACTCGTTGTTATCACCGGACTTTCTGGATCTGGAAAGTCATCTCTTGCCTTTGATACCATTTATGCTGAAGGCCAGCGCAGATACGTTGAATCGCTAAGTGCCTATGCCCGCCAATTCCTTGATATGATGCAAAAACCTGATGTGGATCACATCAGTGGTCTTAGCCCTGCTATTTCAATCGAACAAAAGACAACGTCGAAAAACCCGCGTTCCACCGTCGGGACTGTAACCGAAATTTATGACTATATGCGATTGTTGTTTGCACGCGTTGGAACGCCGTTCTCGCCAACGACTGGTTTGCCTATTGAAGCGCAGCAGGTGCAGGACATGGTCGATCGTATCATGGCCATGGAAGAGGGAACGCGTGGGTATCTTTTGGCCCCAATTATTCGGGATCGAAAAGGCGAATACCGCAAAGAATTCATGGAGTTGCGTAAGCAAGGTTTTCAACGGGTCAAAGTGGATGGCGCGTTTTATGAGTTGGATGAACCGCCAACACTGGACAAGAAATTCCGTCATGACATCGACGTTGTTGTGGATCGGATTGTGATCCGAAAAGGTCTCGAAACACGGCTCGCGGACAGTCTCAGAACAGCTTTGGATCTTGCGGATGGCATTGCGATTCTTGAGTCTGCACCATCTGAAGGAGAGCCTGAGCGCTTCACCTTTTCAGAGAAATTTGCCTGTCCTGTCAGTGGCTTCACCATTCCAGAAATCGAACCTCGTCTGTTTAGTTTCAACGCACCGTTTGGTGCCTGTCCTGAATGCGATGGTCTGGGAAAAGAGTTATTTTTTGATGAACGTTTGGTGGTTCCCGACGCTGCTTTGAAAATTTCTGACGGAGCTTTGGCTCCTTGGCGCAAAGGGAAGTCGCCATATTTCCTGCAAACCATTGAAGCTATTGCAAAACATTATAAGTTCGACCAGAGCACCAAATGGAAAGATTTGCCTGAGAATGTACAGCAAGTTTTCCTCTATGGTTCGGGCGAGGAAGAGATCGCGTTTCGCTATGATGAAGGCGGGCGCGTTTACCAAGTGACCCGTGTTTTCGAGGGCGTCATTCCGAATATGGAGAGGCGTTACCGCGAAACTGATAGCAACTGGATTCGCGAAGAGTTTGAGCGTTATCAAAACAATAGACCTTGTGGCACATGCGAAGGTTTCCGTCTGCGCGAAGAAGCGTTGGCCGTGAAAATCGCAGGGCTGCACGTGGGTCACGTCGTTCAAATGTCGATCCGTGAGGCATATGAGTGGTGTGCGACGGTGCCTGCGTCGTTGACCGTTCAGCGCAATGAGATTGCCAAAGCGATTTTGAAGGAAATTCAGGAGCGTTTGGGTTTTCTTAACAATGTCGGCCTAGAGTACCTCACATTGTCGCGTGCAAGCGGCACTTTGAGTGGGGGAGAAAGCCAGAGAATTAGATTGGCAAGTCAAATCGGTTCTGGTTTGCAAGGCGTTTTATACGTGCTCGATGAGCCATCCATCGGTTTGCACCAGCGCGACAATGACCGGTTGTTGCTGACGCTCAAGAACCTGCGAGATCAGGGAAATACTGTGATCGTAGTGGAACATGATGAAGAGGCTATTCGTGAAGCCGACTATGTTTTCGACATCGGCCCAGGGGCAGGGGTGCATGGCGGGCAAGTCGTTTCGAAAGGGACACCTGCAGAAATTATTGCGGACGAAAATTCGGTCACGGGGCAATACTTAAGTGGAAAACGCCAGATTGAAGTGCCTACGGAGCGTCGTAAAGGGAACAAGAAGAAGCTTAAGGTTGTTAAAGCAACAGGCAATAATCTTCAGAATGTCAACGTTGATTTCCCGCTTGGAATGTTTGTCTGCGTTACCGGTGTTTCTGGTGGGGGTAAGTCTACTCTGACGATTGAAACATTGTTCAAGACTGCTTCTATGCGTTTGAATGGCGCGCGACAGACACCTGCGCCTTGTGAAACGATCAAAGGACTAGAGCATCTTGATAAGGTGATCGACATTGATCAACGTGCGATCGGTCGGACGCCGCGATCAAACCCGGCGACCTATACAGGGGCGTTCACCCCGATCCGTGATTGGTTCGCTGGACTGCCTGAAGCTAAAACGCGCGGCTACAAGCCCGGACGCTTTAGTTTCAACGTCAAAGGTGGGCGTTGTGAGGCCTGTCAGGGTGACGGTGTCATCAAGATCGAGATGCACTTCTTGCCAGACGTCTATGTCGAGTGCGAGACGTGTAAAGGTGCGCGATACAACCGTGAAACGCTCGAAATCAGGTTCAAGGGCAAGAGCATCGCCGACGTTCTGAACATGACGGTCGAAGACGCGCAAGATTTCTTTAAAGCAGTGCCAAGCATTCGTGAGAAAATGGATGCTCTTATGCGTGTTGGTCTCGGCTATATTAAGGTTGGTCAACAAGCGACGACCCTGTCGGGTGGTGAAGCGCAACGCGTGAAGCTCTCTAAAGAACTAAGCAAACGTTCCACCGGACGCACATTGTATATTTTGGACGAACCTACAACAGGCTTGCACTTTGAAGATGTGCGTAAGCTGTTGGAAGTCCTGCATGAACTGGTCGAAGCAGGCAATACAGTCATCGTGATTGAGCACAATCTAGATGTGATCAAAACCGCAGACTGGATTATCGATATCGGTCCTGAGGGCGGTGATGGTGGCGGAGAAGTTGTCGCAACCGGAACGCCAGAAAAGGTCGCCGAGACGGAAGGCAGTTACACAGGCCATTATCTAAAGCCGATGCTGGAAGTTGCGGCCAAACGCGCGGCCGCAAAATGATGCTAGAGTGGTCGGATCTTCAGTAGAGTGATCCGATTACCTTCGCGTTCCGCGACTTCAAAGCGAAATCCATGAAAGCTAAACACTTGACCCGTTGTTGGGATCATTTGCGCTTCATGGATCACCAAACCGGCGACTGTGTTGGCCTCTTCGTCCGGCAAGTTCCAATCAACCGCGCGGTTGAGATCGCGGATCGTCATTGAGCCATCAATTTTGTAGTGGCCATCTTCGTCTGGGGCGAGGGTGGCATCTTCCTCAAGGTCAAACTCATCCGTGATTTCGCCCACAATTTCTTCGAGAATATCTTCGAGCGTGATCAAGCCCTGCAACGTGCCATATTCATCGACAACCAACGCAAAATGCGTGCGACGACGCAGGAAATTGCGCATTTGGTCATCTAGAGTCGTGGTTTCAGGCACGAAATAGGGTGGCATCGCGACTTCGCGAATGTCGAATTTAGTTAACCCAGTGACAGAGCCAGTATCCGCATCGATCAAACGATGCATCGCGCGCAACAAATCTTTTGCGTGAATTGTGCCGATAATATTTTCTGGCTCACCATCGTAAACTGGCAAGCGGGTATGGCGGCTCTCTAAACACTGGCGCAAGATTGCAGCGGGATCTGTCGCTGCGTTAATCATCTCGATGCCCGAACGGTGAAGCATGATTTCTTCGACCGCACGTTCGCTCAGATCGAGCGCGCCCAAAATGCGATCACGGTCTTCTTTTTCGACGATACCTTCGGAGTGACCAAGGTTTAGAGCGCCCTCAATTTCTTCTTTCACCGCGAGAATATGGCTATCAGGGTCGGTTTGAATTCCAAAAATCCGCAGTATACCGCGCACGAAAAAGCGCACTGCAGTTACCACCGGCGAGAAAACTGTGACAACCAATTGGATAATAGGCGAAACAAGCGCGGCTGCGCGTTCGGCATTCGTAATGGCGTAGGTTTTGGGTAAAACTTCAGCAAAGACCAAGACCAGCAAGGTCATGACCAAAGTTGCCATCGCCACGCCGCTTTCACCGAATGCGCGCGTGAAAAGCGCCGTCGCCAGAGATGTAGCAAGGATATTAACCAAGTTATTGCCCAGCAACACAGAGCCGATCAGGCGTTCGTTGTCTTCCGTAATATCCAGGGCGCGCTGTGCCCCGCGCGACCCTTTATCTGCTTGGGTACGTAACTTTCCGCGCGACGCTGCCGTCAAAGCTGTTTCCGACCCTGAGAAGAAGCCAGACAGGACCAGCAACAGCAGGATTGATCCAGCTGTGATCCAGAATGCGCTATCAAGAACGGGTGAAATGGTGTCCATCGGGCTTGTCTTTCCTTATGCTATTCATCTTATGGGGGCGGGCGGTCGGCACTTCAAGGGAACGGGTCATGCGTATAGACGATTTGGGCGAATTGAACGGTGAAGTTACGGTCTTTGGTGGTCCGTATTCCAATATTCAGGCGCTAGTCGCGCTCATGGCGACGGCGCGCGGCACATTGATTTGCACGGGTGATCTGGTTGCCTATTGTGGATCACCTAATGCAGTGATCGAGCGGATTCAAGAAAGCGATGTCCATCTTCTTGCCGGGAATTGTGAAAAGCAACTCGCGGCCAATGCCCTGGATTGTGGGTGCGGATTTGAGGATGGCACGACTTGCGATCTTTTGTCTTCAGCTTGGTATGCTTATGCGAACGCTCAGGTTGGCGCGGATGCACGGGCTTGGATGGCGCGGTTGCCTGATGTTTTAACATTCACTCAAATGGGTCGCAAAACGGCGTTATTGCATGGCGGCATCACGGATGTGGCGCTATTTTTATGGAGTGTTTCGCCTGAGCAGCACTTCTTAGAGGAACTTGATGCGTTGAATATACTGTGTGGCGATGTGGATGTGGTGATTGCAGGGCATTCTGGCATCGCTTTCGAGCGCGAGATTGCAGGCGTGCGTTGGATCAACGCGGGCGTGATCGGGATGCCGCCGCATGATGGGACCGCGCGGACCGAATTTTTGCGCATTTCTGATATCGGTGAATATCGTTTTGAGCGATTGAGCTATGATGTGGATAGCGCAGTGAAAGACATGCAAGACGCAGGACTAACACAAGGGTATCATCGCGCGTTGAGCTCAGGTGTCTGGCCTTCAGAAGATGTTTTACCTCAGGCGCTTAGGCGTTAGTCTTTATCCTTTGCGAGAGGGTGGTGCGTCAGAACGAGCTCTTGTAAACGCGCCTCTAGAACATGGGTGTAAATCTCTGTTGTGGCCACATCCGCGTGGCCTAGCAATGTTTGGATCGAGCGCAAATCAGCGCCGTTTTCTAAAAGATGCGTAGCAAAGGCGTGGCGCAATGTATGCGGTGTTACCTTGGCTGGCGAAACTCCAGCGTGGACCGCGAGTTCTTTGATCAAGATGTAGAAACGGTGCCGCGTCAGGTGCCCTTCTTTACCGCGTGACGGGAACAAAAAGCGCGAGGCAGCTTTGCCTTTGAGACGGGCGGCGTCTTGTGTTTCTTGCCAAAGCTCCAGCCAAACAACCAAAGCGTCGCGCGCAGGCGGCGAGAGCGGAACCATGCGTTCTTTGTCGCCCTTTCCACGAATGAGCAGCATGCGCGGATTGCCACGCGCGGCCGCAACGGGCAGGGAAACCAGCTCGCTTACGCGCATACCTGTGGCGTAGAGCAGTTCCATCAGACATGTGTTGCGGACGCGATCCGATTTGCTGCGACCAACTTCGCGTGCAGAGACGAGCAGGCCATCAACTTCGGCCATGCTCAGTGTTTTGGGCAGTCGTTTATCTTTACCTGGACCCGCGATCTGTATGGCCGGATTATCCTCGCGCCAACCTTCTTCAAAGCCGAACCGGTAGAGTTGTTTGATCGCAGACAGCCGTCGCGCGCGGGTCGATTTTGCCAAGCCCTGCGCATCACAATAGATTAGATAGGCTTCGACATCATCACGGCTTGCCGCATCGAAACCGACGGACTTCCCCGAAAGCCAACCTGCAAAGTCTTTTAGATCACGCGCATATGCGAGCTGTGTATTGTTTGCTGCGCCCAGTTCGGCCGCTTGTGCGTCCAAAAAGGTCGAGATCCAGCGCAGATGATCGTGTGTTGGCGTCATCCTTGATCTCTGCGCTCGAGCAAGAGCACTTGCAGCGCGGTGCGTCTTGCCGTGTCTTCCAAACCAACACTGCGCAGAAATGCGAGCCCGCTTTGCAAAGCGGCGGAATCGCCAGCAGCCCCTGAAGCAGTCAAAGCCATTGCGCGTAATATTGCTTCGCCGAGACGATTATCTGCAACCATTTCGCTCAAACGGGCAGGCGCACCGGAGCCGCTAAAGCCAGCCTCGATTGCGGCACTTATTAGGACAGTGCTATCCGCTTCGGGTTCTCCTATCGCAATACTTTGCGCGACTTTGAGGGTTGCATCGCTGGTTTCGCGCTGCGCCACGCTTTCATAATCAGGTGAGAGTAATGCGATGCGAGAAATAAGGTCGGCATCCGCGCCAGTGCTTGGCAAGCGTAGCAAGTCCTGTGAAAACAGCGTGGCGATTGGCACTTCGAGATTGGCTTCTTTCACTTTGCCCCATGCGCGTTTGAGTTGCTTGAGGATCGCAGTTGGATCACCTGATTTCAATGCGGTTTCAAGGCGTTGCATCGATTCCACTCGGTCCCAAATGCCGCCAGATGCAGATGGAATACGGCTGGTATAAATGCCCAATAGACGGTTTTCAGAGATCGCGCCGACGCGTGCTAATCGCTCTGCCGCATCCAGCTGCGGTTTCCAGCCGGCATCGCCGGAGATATCTGTCGCCGTAAATTCGCGCGGGAGCGACGAGGTTGGCAGTGCTTCGCCGATGGCTTCAAACAACCTGAATTGCAAAACCGTTGGTCGCTGGGGGACAGGGGGTACGGTGTCAAACAATTCTGGATCAAGGAACCCCTCGAGCAGCGCAACGTCTAATGGTTCTAACGCGCCAATCGCATCCGCGGTGGCGAGGGTGAGGGCTGCGCTGTCCCACTTTTGACCCAAGGCGTCGCAATAGATGCGCGGTGCAAAATCGCGGCTTAGGTTGGGATTACGACGCAACGCTTCGCAAGGGGCTTCCGCGTTGCCGTTCAAAAGCGAGACGTCAAAGTAGAGCTTAAACAGGTCCACATGCGCAGGATCCGCGCGTTCGAGCAGTGCCGTCGCGGGATCCAATGCACCAAGTTCGAGCAGCTTTTGGACCCGTGCACGTATGAAGCTTTCATTTTGATCGGTTTGGGGGGGATCGGCCTCTGCGAGCAAAAGTGTGTACAACAACGACTGAAGCGCTGGGTGTTGTTCAACATCTATTGCAGACATCAATGTGGTTAATGTTTCTACGTCGCTGCCTTGCCACAGCGTGCGCGGCAGACCTGTTACATTGCTCGGAAGCAAACCTGCTGCCGCGCGAACAGGGGCACCGAGCGGGGAAACTGTGACCTGCGGCGTGACAACGGACCCCGCGACAGCGGGCTCGTCGATTGTATTTGATTGCGGGAATTCGCTGAGCGGCACGACGATTTGTTTGGGCCGCTTCTCCAACCACTCAATGGCTGAGAGCGGATCATTCGCCAATGCTGGAAACGAGAACATAGCCCAAGCCAAGCCCGCGAGTGTGATTGAGCGCTTAACTCCCGTCATTCAAATCCACCGGCACGCGAATTTCATGCAATGGCGCAGAAAAGTCCGCACCAAAGAACGGCCCAAGATAGGCGTAAGCGATCAACGCCAGCCCAGCGAGTATCGCGAGATACAACAACAATTTGATAATGCGCCACATGAAGTTGATCATTGCCTGCCTGCCGTCTTTTGTCACGTTTATATATGGCCTTTTTGGTAAGTTCACGTCATTGAGAAGACAAATCGAAATTTGGCGGGCATTGGCCGATGTCATTGCTTGGATTTAACTCAAATGGTTTGGAAATTGCACAAAACGGTTGTTCTGGTCGGCATGATGGGTGCGGGCAAAACGGCTGTGGGCAAAGCACTGGCGCATTTGCTTGGTGTACCATTTCTTGATTCGGATGCAGAAATCGTCAGTGCGGCAAACATGAGCATCGCCGAGATTTTTGAACGGGACGGCGAGCCGTTTTTTCGGGCGCGAGAAAGTGAAGTGATCAGTCGGCTTTTGGATGGCACGCCCTGTGTGCTCTCGACAGGGGGCGGCGCGTTTTTGGCAGAACGCAATCGCAGCTTAATCTCTGCGCGCGGCGTATCTGTGTGTTTAGAGGCGGAGTTGCCGCTTTTATGGTCGCGCGTCCGCAGCAAAGATACGCGCCCATTGCTGCAAACTGCGGACCCAAAAGCAACCTTGAGCGCGCTTTTTGACGCGCGTGCACCAATCTACAATTTGGCGGATGTGTCCGTGAAAGCGAACCCAATGTATTCGATCGAGGACATGGCGCAGCGCGTTCTGACGTCTTTGCAAAGCCGTATGGATGTTTTGGAGAAGGCCAATGCTTGAAACTGTTCACGTTCCTTTAGGCGGACGCGCATATGAGGTGCGCATTGGACCGGGCTTAATTGCGCAAGCTGGCAAAAACATCGCTCCTTTCTTGGCGCGCCCGCGTGTTGCAGTTGTAACGGAAGCGAACGTAGGCCCGCTGCATCTGGAAACTCTGCGCGCAGGGTTGAACGCTGAGGGGATCGATATGGTCTCGCTCGAATTACCTGCTGGGGAAAGCACGAAAGCGTGGCCCGAATTCACCCGCTGCGTAGAATGGCTGCTAGAGCAAAAGATCGAGCGGCGTGATATTGTCATAGCGCTTGGTGGTGGTGTTATCGGAGATCTCGTTGGGTTTGCGGCTGCAGTTTTGCGCCGGGGTATCCGATTTGTGCAAGTGCCAACATCGTTGTTGGCGCAGGTCGATAGCTCTGTGGGTGGCAAGACTGGTATCAATGCGCCGCAGGGCAAAAACCTGATTGGTGCGTTTCACCAGCCCGCGCTGGTTTTGGCCGATACCGATGCTCTCAACACGCTTACACCGCGTGATTTTCTGTCTGGCTACGGCGAAGTTGCCAAGTATGGCATGCTGGGGGATGCAGAATTTTTTGCATGGCTTGAGATTAACGGCCCCAAGCTGCGTTCAGGTGACCAAGCTGCCCGCATAGAAGCTGTACGGCGTTCCGTTCAAATGAAAGCTGACATCGTTTTGCGCGACGAGACAGAACAAGGGGATCGTGCGCTTTTGAACCTTGGTCACACCTTTTGTCATGCGCTTGAGGCGGCGACAGGATATTCAGATCGACTGTTGCACGGAGAGGGCGTTTCAATCGGGTGCGCCCTTGCGTTTGAGTTGTCTTCACGACTTGGGCTTTGCTCTCAAGAAGATCCAAGCCGCGTTCGTGCGCATTTGCGCGAGATGGGCATGAAGGTTGATATGTCTGATATTGAGGGCGATTTGCCGAGCGCTGATGTGCTTTTGGATCTGATGGGGCAGGACAAAAAAGTCGTCGACGGCCAGTTGCGCTTTATCCTTGCGCGCAGCATTGGCGATGCCTTTGTCACGTCAGACGTTCCAAAGGACACCGTTTTACAATTGCTCAAAGACGCGTTGAACGACAGGGCTTAATGCTTCTAGTTTGAACGCTCCAAGTTCATACCGCCCGCGATGGCGATCTGATCCGTGCGCGTTGCTTTGAAAACGAGCGTTGTTTTGTCGTCCCCGATGCGGCCCTCAAGCTTTGTTCCGAGGGAAGACAATGTTCCGGTATTGATAAGACCTTCGCCTGTCATTCGGCCATTTGTAAATTGACCATTAAAGCGATGAGTAAAGCCGCCGTCGTCTGTTGTTTCCCCGTTTTCGCCTTGGAATGTGCCGTCATCAAGGTTTGCTTGAAGGGTCACAGGGGCGGTGTGATGCGCGCGCACGAACGATCCGTCAACCAATCCTAATGTCGCAATTGCTTCGATAAGATTTGGCGTGCGCATGCTTACGGCACGTGACGTTCCGCGATACACTGCGGTGCCGGACCCAGTGGGCGGCTCGATCTGATCCTCATTAAACATTCCAACAAAGGCAATGGCTGTGCCATTGCTGTTCACACCTGTTTTCAATGCATAGCCGACATTATCGTCGTCTAAGTGTTGGGTGTTTTGCTCTTCAAAGAGCGTGTCCCAAACAACAAAGCCGTCGTCTCCTGTCGTTCGAATGTTCGAAGCAACGGTGATAACATCGGGTGTCTTAGAGCCGCAGGCGCTCAAAGACAGGGCCAAGCAAGTCAGCAAAACGATGCGCGAAGTGTTGGATAGGGGGATGGAAAATGCGTTTGTGGCAGCAAACATAAAAGTCTCTTTTCAAACTAGGGTGGTTTAATCCCATGAGCCTAAGCAGAAGTTGAAAAGCTGTCACCAAAAATAAAACGCCCCAAACGAAAGGTTTGAGGCGCTGGGTCTTTTGATTTCGAAGTGATTAAAACGGGATTTCATCATCCAGATCACGCGATGGGGCACCGCCGCCACCGCCACCACCGCTTTGGTTGCTGCCACTGCCATAACCGCCGCCTTGGTCATAGCCACCACCTTGGCCGCCGCTTTGACCACCGCCGCCGTAGCCGCCGCCGCCCTGGCCACCATCGTAACCGCCGCCTTGGCTGCCGCCTTGATTGTCATTGCGTCCATCAAGCATCGTCATAACACCATCATAGCCATTCAAAACAACTTCTGTGGAATAGCGATCTTGACCGGATTGGTCCTGCCATTTGCGGGTCTGCAGCTTGCCCTCGATGTAAACTTTTGAACCTTTGCGCAGATATTGCTCTGCGATGCGCACAAGACCCTCTTGGAAAATAGCAACCGTATGCCACTCCGTCTTTTCACGACGCTCGCCGGTGTTTTTGTCTTTCCAGTTTTCAGACGTTGCAATCCGAAGGTTGCACACTTTTCCACCATTTTGGAATGTGCGGACTTCTGGGTTGGCCCCAAGATTACCAATGATGATGACTTTGTTAACTGAACCGGCCATTGTTGTCCCTCTTGAAAAATATTGTCGCATCAAATCCACCGACTCAGTCAGCGAACTTTTGCCGAACCTACACCACCATATCATGGTTAAAAACGGAATAACGACGCTACCCCTAGGCGAGCGGCGAAAATCCACTATATTGCGCCCAATAACTGGTTAACAGGCAGGCAGGTTTTTCTGGATGAGCGTATTTTCAAAGCGTGGACGCAAAGGCATTGCGGCGTTGCTGATTGTCGCATTGGCAACTCCTGTCGCGGCGGACAGCCTATCTTCGAAGTCTCGCCAGAAATTGTTCAAGTCCCAGTCTAAAGTTTTGGATAACCGCGCATCGCAGCAATACAAAGCCTCTGTGCGGCTCAAGCCGCCAACCGTTGAAACACCGACGAAGTGGAGCACCAAGAACGCTTCTCCGAAATACAAAGGACGCTACAAGGGTATCTATTCCAAGATGGCCCGCGAAGCGGCGCGCAAACATGGTATCCCAGAGGATCTGTTTTTGCGCCTCGTCCAACAAGAGAGCAATTGGAACCCGAACGCCGTTTCGCACGCGGGCGCGCAAGGTTTGGCGCAGTTGATGCCCGGTACGGCACAGTACTTGCGCGTTGATCCAAGCGATCCGGCGCAGAACCTCGAAGGCGGCGCGCGCTATCTTAAAGAGCAATACCGCAAGTTTGGATCGTGGCGTCTTGCGCTTGCGGCCTATAATGCGGGTCCCGGTGCGGTTCAAAATCATGGTGGCGTGCCTCCGTTCAAAGAGACACGCAACTATGTAAAGGTGATTTGGGGCAGCTAAAACCGCGCTGCCCTATCATTATTCCTTTCTAGATATGCTCTTTTGCGAAGGCGAGGATCGGTTCGAGTACCTCGCGTTGTACGTCGCCACGGGATCGTCCGGCATCTGCGCAAATATTGTCCTCGCCGGTAAAGAAACCTGAGGCACCGATGATCCCCCAACCAAGCCAGCTACATGCGTTGATCCCGCTGAAATGCCACGCGTTTGCGGTGTCCACATAGTGAGCGTTTTGCATTGTCGCAGCGATTCCGTCTGCGCGCACGCCTGCGGGGATCTCATCCGCGCGACCAAAGTTAACGATCAAAGTTGGCAATTCCATCGCGCTGAGGGAGCTTTTGGTCATCGCGCGCGGCAAGGCAGGGTCAATGGCAATGGTGGCGCTTATACGCGCATCGCTGAAGTCCGCCTCATATCGGGTTGCATCAATCGATGTGATATCAACGCCCGCATTTTGATACCAACCGCAATCCAAAATCCCACTGAACGCGTCGCAATAATCGATGAATTGAGCTTTGGACAGCTGTGCGCCTGCCATTGCCAATGCTGTATAGCCTCCGAAGGAAAAGCCGCTGGACGCTACGCGCTCCATGTCTGCGGTGATCCCAGTCGCGCCCGTTTCAAAGGCATCAAGCACTGCGCTGATATCTTGTGGACGCATCCATGTTTGCACAGTCTGATGGGGATCGCTGTCACGCGACGTGGTGCCGTGATGGTTTACCCCCGCAACGATATACCCTTCTTGCGCTAAGGCAGATGCCATCCAAGCGATCTGGGACATGCGTCCGCCAGAGCCGTGTGAGAACACGATCAACGGATGCGCTCCGGTTTGCGGCTCTGCGTCGCGCTGTGCTTGAAAACCATACATGAGCGCGTTTTGCGCAATCAGATCTGCGTCAGCGCTGGCGCTTGCGGGGTACCAAATGTGCAAATCTAAAGCGCGTTCGCGATGCTCGGTTTCTAGCGGCATCTGAGTAAAGCCAACACGGGTTTGCAAAAGGTCGGGCGTTTGCGTGCTGAGCGCCCATGCACCTCCAAAGAGGGCAGCTGCACTACATGCACTGAATGAAAGGAACTGGGTGATATGTCGTTTGATGGTCATTGTTTTGGTCTTTCCAATTTGGTGTTGATGGTCTCAGATTGGCCAAACCCACTTGAACTTGCGTCCTGAAACGGGTTTTGGGACGTAGCAAAACCGGTTTTAGTCCTTTTGGAGCGCTTTTTATGCTGCCGAGCCTGCCACTTCCGATGTTCGGAGCCTTTTTGATGGGGTTTCTGGCGCTTCAAATGCTGCTAGCGCGGGAGCGGTCTGTGCTGCTCGTTGCATTGCTTGCGCTTTGTGCTGTTCAATCGGCGCTGATTGCGCTCGTGCAACATTATGAGGTGACGGCGCTGCGCTTTTTCCAACCGATTGTTGCATCGGTGATTCCGCCCTTGGTATGGATCACGATGTGCCGATTGGGCGCGACTGTGACGTCACAGTTTTGGGTGCATCTTTTGTGGCCAATAGTTGCTTTGGTTGCGATTTTGGTTCAGCCTCATGTGCTAGATGTGATGATCCCGCTTTTGTATATTGGCTACGGTACTGTGATTGTTTTGCGTTCTTTAAAAGGGGCAGATGCGCTGCCGCATGTGCGGCTTGAAAGCGGTGAAGCATCGGGTCGTGTTTGGCGTTGGATTGGGGCTGCGCTGATCTGCTCCGCGCTTGTGGATGTTGCGATCGTTGCAGCGATCATCGCAGGTTTTGAAGCATGGCGCGGCTGGATTATCGGTGCTGGATCGTCTGGCATGCTTTTAATGCTGAGCGCGCTTAGCCTGTCACGCGCGATTAGCGATGTGCCTGAAAAAAGCGCTGAGACGGATGCAACATCGCAGCCATCCCAAAGCCCAACGCCTGAGGATGCTGTCATTATTGCGCGCCTCGATGTGTTGATGGAGGAGGGCCGGCTTTATCTTGATCCCGACCTCACTTTGACGCGCATTGCGCGCAAACTTGGTTTGCCGTCTAAAACGCTATCTTCCGTGACCTGCCCCCCGAAACTTCCCTCAGTTTAATGTAGAGTTTGCTCAACCATC
>NZ_MLCB01000098.1 GCF_001890925.1 Planktotalea frisia | reverse complement strand
TCAGACAATTTCCGCGTCATAACCCATGAAAAAATTCGGGTTTTGGGGTAGCAGCGGTATACCTCTTAAATTAACTGCTGATGACGCTAGGTTAACCATGTAATTGGGGCGAGTTTTGTTTCCAAAATGGAATTTGTAAGCCCTAAATGACGCGATTGCGGCAAGTTTGCCTAAATTTTTAACGAAAAAGAGCGCCCCTAGGGACGCTCTTTCGCTTAATTCTTAACTACCAATTAGCAGGAGTAGTACATACCGTACTCAACTGGGTGTGGCGTGTGCTCGTACAATTCGACTTCTTCCATTTTCAGAGCGACATAGCCTTCGATCTGATCTTTGGTGAAAACGTCGCCCTCAAGCAGAAAGTCGCCGTTTGCTTGCAGCTCGTCTAGCGCCTCGCGCAAGGAACCACACACTGTTGGGATGTCCGCCAGCTCTTCCGCAGGAAGATCATAGAGGTTCTTGTCCATTGCTTCGCCTGGATCGATCTTGTTCTTGATACCGTCAAGACCAGCCATAAGCAGCGCTGCAAAGCACAGATAAGGGTTGGCAGATGGATCAGGGAAACGTGCCTCGACGCGCTTGGCCTTCGGGCTTTCTGTCCATGGAATACGCACACAACCGGAACGGTTACGCGCAGAATACGCGCGCAGAACAGGTGCCTCAAAACCCGGGATCAAACGCTTGTAGCTGTTTGTAGATGGGTTAGTGAAAGCGTTCAGCGCTTTTGCATGCTTTAGGATACCACCAATGAAATATAGCGCTTCCTGTGACAGATCCGCGTATTTGTCGCCTGCGAACAATGGCTTACCATCTTTCCAGATGGACATGTTCACGTGCATACCTGTGCCGTTGTCGCCGTAGATTGGCTTTGGCATGAAGGTTGCGGACTTGCCGTAGGCATGCGCCACGTTGTGGATAACATATTTGTACTTCTGAAGTTCATCGGCCTGCTTTGTGAGGCTATCAAAAACCAGACCAAGCTCGTGCTGGCAGGACGCAACTTCGTGGTGATGCTTGTCAACCTTCATGCCGAGACGCTTCATCGTGGAGAGCATTTCGCCGCGCAGGTCTTGCGCTTCGTCGATTGGGTTAACAGGGAAATAACCGCCTTTGACGCCAGGGCGGTGGCCCATGTTGCCCATTTCGTACTCTGTGTCGGTGTTCCAAGATGCGTCAGTCGCGTCGACTTCAAACGACACTTTGTTCATCGTGTTGGAGTAGCGCACGTCGTCAAAGAGGAAGAATTCCGCCTCTGGACCCATATAAGCCACATCGCCGATGCCAGATGCTTTTAGGTATGCTTCGGCCTTTTGGGCAGTACCGCGTGGGTCGCGCTCGTAGGCTTCACCCGTATCTGGCTCAACGATGGAGCAATGGATGCAGAGCGTTTTTTCAGCATAGAATGGGTCGAGATATGTTGTGGACGTGTCCGGCATCAGTTTCATGTCGGAATTTTCAATGCTTTTCCAACCCTCGATAGAGGAACCGTCGAACATAAAGCCTTCTTCAAGAAAGTCTTCATCAACGAGATCGCAATCGACCGTCACGTGTTGCACTTTACCGCGCGTGTCGGTGAAGCGGATGTCTACATAGGCGACATCTTCGTCGCGGATTTGCTTTAGAACGGCTTCGATACTCATGTGCCTTCGTCCTTTGTTAGTTAAGATAGAGTTAGAGTAGGGAGTTTAGAGAGCGTCTGAACCGGATTCTCCGGTGCGGATGCGAATGGCTTGCTCAACGGGGCTGACGAAAATCTTACCGTCGCCAATTTTGTCTGTCTTGGCGGCGCTTACGATAGCGTCAATTGCGGCATCTACTTGATCATCGTCAAGAACAACGTCGATTTTCACTTTCGGGAGGAAATCAACGACGTACTCCGCGCCGCGATATAGCTCTGTATGGCCTTTTTGACGTCCGAAGCCTTTGACTTCAATTACGCTAAGACCTTGAACGCCCACGTCCTGAAGAGCTTCTTTCACTTCGTCGAGCTTGAATGGTTTGATGATCGCTTCGATCTTTTTCATGTCTGACCCCTCCGGTGCGCTACTTGAGATCCTCAGATCATTTCGCGCGCAAAGTCACAAACATATTGGCTTTTTTGGGAGAGATCTTTGTGCCTAGAAAGAAGCCAGTGTTTAAAAATTAAACACTTCGCCCAAAAAATGAGCAAAGTGAAAACTTAGATGCTAATTTTGATGGTTCACAGCGTGCGATGGCACACACGCTGAGGTGTTAATGCGTGCTTTGGCAGCCAACCTCTAGCCCGCCAGCATAGATGACATGAGGTTTGTCAAAAATAAATTCGACGATCTCAAGCTCTTGCTTTGGCAATACTTTGATAAATTCACCATCTTGCAAATCGTGTGCGGGAATCAATGCTTGCGCTGCACCATACATGGCAATCGCACGCCAATCACGGATCAGAATTTCTGTTCCGCAGGGCAGGGTGATGTCCTCTGCGGGGCGTGTATGCCCCAGCGAACCTGCTTTTATAAGCACCGCATCGCATACAACACGTTTGCGACGTACGCCGAGTAACTTAACCATTCCCGCATCGCGAGTGATGATGCGATCACCGGGTGCAATGTCACGCGCCAGCAATTCACCGTCCATGGTTAGAATGATTGTATCTGCGCAAAGACCAGAGTGTGCAGAGTTTTCCTGCGCTTTTTGATCTTCCGAGGCCTGATCCTCGTGAACGCGCCGGGCCATTTTTGGCTCCATTGGCGATATCCTATATCTGCTCTCATGGTCATTTTCGACCTTATGGGGGTAATCGTAGCGGGTTTTCCCCCGCGCTGCTAGTCTCTTATGTCGATACGAATCCATGGGCGTTGTATCGCAGCGACACCTTGAGATTTGGTAAAGCTGCATTTTCCTCTCGCCATGTGCGTTTGGCTTTGCTAAGAGGCGCTCAAGTGC
Source organism: Planktotalea frisia (assembly GCF_001890925.1). Lineage (GTDB taxonomy): Bacteria > Pseudomonadota > Alphaproteobacteria > Rhodobacterales > Rhodobacteraceae > Planktotalea > Planktotalea frisia. Next base: position 154 of record NZ_MLCB01000098.1, on the reverse strand, counting down.
GGGTGTGGCGGAATTGGTAGACGCACCAGATTTAGGTTCTGGCGCCGCGAGGCGTGGGGGTTCGAGTCCCTTCACCCGCACCATTTTTATTTTTATACCGCTGCTACCCCAAAACCCGAATTTTTTCATGGGTTATGACGCGGAAATTGTCTGA
>NZ_MLCB01000097.1 GCF_001890925.1 Planktotalea frisia | reverse complement strand
GTCAGCGATCGCCCTCGCTGCAACCGTCATATTCTGGTTATGAGTCCTGAACCTAATGAATTCTTTGCGACCCTTGCCGACGAAGAACGGGCCGCAGCATCGGCACACCTCGCAAGCCGGATTGCCGGCATGTCAGACCAAGACGATGGCCCGATCCGGGCCAGGATCTTCGCGGCATCCACCCTCATCGCCGGGGCAGAACTGTTTGCCAACCTCGACAGCCCACAAGCCGCCGCCACTCAATTGCGCCGCCTTGCCGATCGGCTCGATGCCGGGCAAGCGGTAAAACATTGACGGAGGGGCTGGCGTGATGTTATATTATATCACAAGGTCAGACCGCGATGCGGTGGCCCGACATATGTCACGCGGATGCGATGCAGCGCCTGACACCCGACCTTGCCGCGATGCGGCGCAGCGACGGATCGAACCCTGACATTCACCGGGGCGCGTGACCGTTTTGCTCGCCCCACATCGGAAAGGATCATTCACATGACCACCGCCCAAAATGCCGTGCGAAAGCACGCACAATCCTTCACTGCGACTTTGCGAAAAGCAGGCGCGAATCTCGATAACTTTGAGCCGTTCACCCTTTCGTGGCAGGATCTTTGCCGCGTTGAACGCGACGCCAAGGCTACCGCAAAGGCGATCATCGCCACCGTGACTGACGACACACCAGAACAACGTGCTGGTGAGATTGAATCCGCGTTCGATGCACTGACCGAGCTTGCTGACGATTGCGCCGCAGATAAAGACTCCCGCAACGAACGCGGCGACCGTGGCCCTTGGGCTGGCGTTGACCTCGACCGACGGCCCACATTCGAGAACAAATCATCGCCCGCCATCGACGGAGGCGACGATACACGCGCTGCACCTGCTTATGCGCTGGAAGCCCGCCAAAGTCTGCATGTATGGGCACAGGCTCGTTCACATGATCATGGCAACGTGTCCGCTGGTGCTTTCCTGCGCGCGTTGACAACCGGCCCTAAGACCGACGCAGAGCGCCGCGCATTGGGTTCAGGCACAGACGCCGCCGGTGGTTTCACGGTTCCGACGCTGACAAGCGCCGAACTGATCGACCTCGCCCGTTCCGAAATGGTGCTGGCGCAGGCTGGTGCGCGTATCGTGCCGCTGACAAGCGACCAGAATGTGATTGCAAAAGTGCTGACCGATCCGGTTCCCGCTTGGCGCGCCGAAAATGCGGCAGTGAACGAAAGCGACCCGACATTCGGTGCGGTGACATTGGCCCCGAAATCCATCGCGGTTCTGGTGAAAGCAAGCGTCGAACTGATGCAGGACAGCTTGAACCTTGAAGCGGAACTCCCCCGGATCTTGGCGCGTGCGCTGGCGCATGAAATCGATCGTGTTGGCCTCGTCGGTTCCGGTTCTGGCGCAGAGCCTAAAGGAATTGTGAACTATGCCGGACTGACAGCGAACGGATACGCCGGTGGCGGACTGGCAAGCTATGCGCCGCTGCTGAACGCCCGTGGTGCGCTGCATGGCGCCAATGAGCGCCTTGGCGCTTTCATCATGGCAAGCCGCGACGAAAACGCCTTGGCAGGTTTGGTGGCGTCCGATGGGCAACCGCTGCAAATGCCGCGCGCCTTGGAAGGCGTCGCAATGCTGCACACGACAGCTTTGCCCGTGGATGGCGGATCCGGTTCCGACGAAAGCCAAATCATCGCTGGTGACTTTAGCCAACTGCTGATGGGTATTCGTTCGGAAATTCGCGTCGAGATCCTGCGCGAACGGTTCATGGATAACCTGCAGTTTGGTCTGATTGCCCATGCCCGCGTGGACTTCGCAGCGGCCCGGGAAAGCGCCTTCACGGTGCTGGATGGCGTGACAGGCTAAGCACCTAATGGGGGGCGTTCTGATCGGTAGAACGCCCCTTTCGGTACCGGCGTGCATAGCGTTGCCTTATTGCGCCCTGACCCCGTTGAACGCGAAATTGGAGACACAACATGCCCGACGCCCCAACACATCTTTCGGATGATGCCGCCGCGTGGTGGAGCCGCGTCCATCAAGAATACGCCCTCGAACCTCACCACATCCGTCTTTTGACCCTCGCCTGCGAGGCTTGGGATCGTGGCCAAGGTGCCCGCGAAATCCTCGACGCCGAAGGCCTGACCTACCTCGACCGGTTTGGCGCACCCAAGACGCGCCCTGAGGTGGCCGTAGAGCGCGATTCACGCACAGCCTTTGCTAGACTGCTTCGCGAACTCGACCTTGATCTAGATGGCCCCACAGAGGCCCCTAGAGCACCTGCTATTCTTTCCAACCGGGGTAAAGCCGATGCCAGCTAAGAGACGCCGCGCCAAGTCGCGCAGAGCCGTTTCGGTCCGCGCCTGTGAGATATTCCAAGCCAACCCCCGCGCGATCGATGGCAATTTAATTCTTGATGCTGACTTGGCCGCTGAATTGGGACGTGAAATCCTGATTGCCTATCCGGATGCTGCAGACCTGATTGAACAACTTTCCGAGCGTCGCGACTAGCGGCCGGGTGGCCCAGCGGGCGGTGGCACAAAACACCCGCAGCGCGGCATTGGTTCCAAGTCTTTATATCGCCGAGGGCCGCGCACCACACACAAGGGGATTGCATGACAGAGCCGTTTTCAACCGCTATGGGCCGCCGTCCTGATGGCAGGGCTCAAAGATGTCCGGCAATCAGTCGAGGGTGAAAGCTGGATGTGGACGCCTAATTTTGATAGATCATGTTGGATACCAGAAAGCACCATTTTTCTGAAATTTCACCGAGGACTTCACCGCTCAAACTGATGGATTTGTTATTTTCTTTTGAACGAAAGCAAAATTCTATTTTTTCACCTTGGCCGAGGTCTACCGAAGCGTGAGCAAGGCTGTTGCGAAGGTGCCTAAAACAATCACCAATTTTTGGTTCCGGATCGAAGCCCTCGAAAGAAGCTGAAGAGAAGTCTTCCATAGTGAAGTGAGATCGGATTGCTCCTCTTTCAGTATCAGTGAGAGCTTCAGATAACCAAACCAAATTCACATAAGCCATTTGCAAAAACACAGCCTGATTAATTGGAGCAGGTAAAACACTATGCCCCGATTTCTTCATGGAGTCACAGTAAATTTCTGAAGCACGTGAATCTGGATTTTTATCAAGCTCATCCGAAAGTTCAGATAAATATCTTGTTTGGCTAGGTTCAGGACTCATAACCAGAATATGACGGTTGCAGCGAGGGCGATCGCTGAC
>NZ_MLCB01000096.1 GCF_001890925.1 Planktotalea frisia | reverse complement strand
CCACCAATACTTCCCAACGCCTCGCACACGAAGAAAGGAAGAGAGGAAGGACAGCACACAAGGACAAGAGACCAAACAGAGACCACCAATACTTCCCAACGCCTCGCACACGAAGAAAGGAAGAGAGGAAGGACAGCACACAAGGACAAGAGCCCAACCAGACACCACCAATACTTCCCAGCGCCTCGCACACGGATAAAGGAAGACACCAAGGACAGCACACAAGGACAAGAGTCCAAGCAGATACCACCAATACTTCCCAACGCCTCGACCAGGAATAAAGGAAGACACCAAGGACAGCACACTCACACAATAGTGCAAGGAGATACTACCAATACTCTTCATTTCGATCGAAGGGAACAGCATTCGCAGCGCAGCAGCATCTCGTTCAGCGACGGGAAGATCAATGGACGGCAATGGTAAGGAAAGATCGAAGAACAGCGAAACAGAGATGACGTCCCATCTATTCTCGCTTGTGAGCGATTCCGATTCTCAAAGGAGGCGTCAAGTCGAAAGCGAGATAGGTTGATAGGAAGAAGGGGACTCCTGCGATGCGATCGGAACATCAACTGACGAAGACGTTAGAGATGCCCGTCCTGAAGGCTGGAAGCCGAGCGCAACTCGCCGAGGATCCAAGGCTGATTGGTGAGGTCGGGAATCCCAACGATGCTCGAATAACAATGACCTGGTTCATCCTTGATCGGTCCGTTAAGCCAGAAAGCTTCCCGAGTGAGATGTACGTCGATGCCATCGAATCGGAAAGGTAGTGAAGTCGGGACCCAGTCACAAGGACCAACGATATAGAAGGCACCATATGCCTTTTGGATCTGTAGACTTTTGGGATGTCGAGCGACAATGTCTCGGACGACTGTCTCGGGGACGTCGATGGTAAAGTCGCCTGTGAGGTATCAGGGGCATGTCAGCAAGTAAGCGTCGATACATCGAGAGTGAAAGACACTTACCGCTGTCCAAATAAGCCTCAAAAGCCGAAACGTCTCCCAAGTGACCACGAATCGCCCAATCGTCTTGCCGGGATCGTACCCAAGCTAGTTTCCCCTCGTAATCACCGCCTTCTGGTCGATCGAAGCCCATGATCCCTCCCTCCGAGGT
>NZ_MLCB01000095.1 GCF_001890925.1 Planktotalea frisia | reverse complement strand
GAAAACAACGTCAGATCAGGAAGTAGAACGACCGCAACAAGCGCCACTGCCGCGCAAGCGGCTTAGTCCGAGAGCCCGAAGTGACGAATGCTGCACTTCGTCTGAACGGCTGGTTTTGGTAAACAGTCTCAGATCAAAAAGTTGGATGACGCCCTGTGTCCGGAAGCTCATATTGCGAACAAGTCATATCAGAGCATCTTCAACCGTCATTACACCGCACTGAAAGAGGGCATACTTCAGCGCATTGCCGAGATGCGTGGCCGGAAAATTCAGCTCCAAGGGGCAAGCCACACATAATCCCCTTTAAAAGCAACTTCTGATATATTTTCAAGGACGCGCGACCCTGTGACTGTGCGTGAAGATATTGGGCATTTGACAGGAGGAGTTAAGACTTATATTGACTCGCAAGAAGCCACAGTTGTTTGATAAAATCTGGATAAGCCATGCCCCTCGAAAGTCTAACCGCAATGGCCGCGTGGTCAAATCTTCGTAAGAATCCAGGCTCACGGTGGCCGGCTCGATCTGAGGTGCCGACACGTCTTGAACCCATTTGTCAGCCGAACCTACAGCCATCTTTCAAACTACAACCAGCGGAAAAGGTCTTTACCGTTGGGTCTTGCTTCGCGCGAAATGTGGAGAAGCACCTTGCGCGTCTAGGCTATAATTTGCCAGGCAGAGAATACGTACCTAAAGAGCTTAATAACCTGCCGCTTGATGGATTTATGAATAAATTCACGCCTCAATCTATGTTGAATGAGTTTCTTTGGGCCTTCGAACCGGACGAAATGCCAGACTCCTCAGAGACGTTTTTACCGCAGGCGGACGGGACTGTTATCGATGGGCAGTTGATGTCGAAAATCAATGTGTCACCAGAGCGGGCATACGAGCGTCGCCAAGAAATTACTGACACATTCCGTCTTTCGCAGGACTGTCGAGTTGTCGTTTTTACGCTGGGTCTTGTTGAAGCTTGGTTCGATAAGAAAACCGGAATTTATTTGAATCGCGCTTTGTCGCAATATAATGCCTCGCTTGAACCAGACCGTTTTGAACTTCACGTGCTATCATTTGAGGAACTGTACACCGCCACGAAGCGATTGATGTCGATTTTGGCGAAACATGGCCACCCTGATTTGCGTATCTTGCTAACGGTGTCTCCTGTCCCTCTCTTGGCAACATTTACCCAAAAGGATGTATTGTCCGCGAACACTTATTCCAAGTCTGTTTTACGAACCGTTGCGGAGCATATTTCCTACGAGTTCGATCAAGTTGACTATTTTCCAAGTTATGAAAGCGTGACGTTGTCTGATCGTACGCTAGCTTGGCGTGATGATTTGGGTCATGTCCGCGATGACCTTGTCAGCGTTATTGTCAGCAATATGGCGGAAGCATATGCGCGCACCAAGGTGACTGCGGATGTCGCGAGAAAAATTCTTCCGAAAAATTACACATCGGTTGATGGTATCAAGCAGCTTGCGGCTGCACCTAAGCCGGATGGTGCATGACGGGCTCTTCGCAAAATTGTAGCTTGGCGGTCCCTGCCGCTAAACCGACGAAAAGTCGGCGGATGGACATGTAGCATGTCGTGGATGGTCAATATTTCTGGGTAGTAATACTGCATGAGGCAGCTAAATATTATATCGCAGGTTGTGTGTGGCCTCGGTAAATAAATTCGAAGTTTAACAGATCGGACGGTTTCATGTTTAAAATTAAAGCGAAGGTGCAGCGGGTTGTCGATCGGGCGATTAAGAAGGCCGTCGATAAGGCCTCCGCGGACTCAAACGAACGACTTGCCTCGCAACATGATGCCAGCCAGGTCGCCATGGAAGCTACTGCTAAAAATGCCGCTGAGCTTGCTGCGAAAATGGTTGCCGCACGGATTGGTAACAAACCTGCAACCACAGGTGCCAACGCCGATGAGACGTACTACCCATCCTCGCGGGCAAGGCGACCGATCGGTCATGTCTATGACGAGTTTTCGCGCGGGACGAACCCATTTAGCCTTATCCAGACCTGTGGTGTCGCCGATATCACTGATCCAATTGAGAAAATTGTTGATCTGTACAATCGGTACGGGATTGTAAAAATCCGCCGTCTGTATTCCGAGGAGCAGTCCCAAAAATTGGCCAAGCTCTGTGAAGACTTCTCGGGTTTGACGACGCGAGACTTCAATAAAGTGGTTAAAGGCGAGAAGAAGTGGGCAAAAGGCGGCGCACCTGTGCTCAATGATGATCGTTTTTGGCCGTTTGCTGCGAACAAGGGCCTCATGAATGTCCTTCATGGAATTTTGGGGGAGAAGTGTTTTGAGTTCGGGTCGGCCGTGGCTGTGCACTACTCTGCACGCGGACTTCACCGTGACTACCGACCGTTGGTCGAAGATCCAAAGTCGGACTACGCTTTCACCAACCCTAAAAAGCGTATTGTACGGGTCTTGCATTACTGTGACGCAGGCGGCGGGGCATTTGGATATATTCCATTTTCCCATGATCAGGAAAAGTTCGCAGCGGCCACAAAGCGGGTCGGGGTAAAACATGACACTGCGTGGTTCGACGAACATCGCGAAACCGTGCGTCAAACCCGTGTGACCAGAGATTTCTTCGCAGCCGATAACATCGAAAGACATATTTCATGGGCTTATGCGGACCCTGGTGACGTCATGGTTACGAATTCTGCGATGCTGCATTGTGGTGAGTATTTGACTGGTCCACGAGCGTTTTTCGTGTCGTCCTATGCAGAGGCAAATTCGGATACGGTTAAGCGCGCTGCGGCACCGATCAAATCTGGCCTAGGCGTTGATTATCACAAGCACATGCTAAAAAGCGGATTTAAGGGCAGTCAGGACGTACTAGATTTCGTTAAAGAACGTGACGCTTGATTTAAGGCTTCATCTGCTTGACGCCATTTTGAGTTTTTAACGGTGACCTGACGGTTTTTGTCGCTCTAATTCTTTGGTGGGCAGTCTTCAGTGGGCTTCCTATCTCCGCTAACATTATGCGTCTGGTTGACGTCCTTGCGGGCTTCATTCGCGGTTACGACACCATGCTTGCCCACGATCTTGCGGGGGGTGCGTCCGTGTAGCTTGTATTGCACCACGTAGACCTTCCGACTCGTTGGATAAATTCTCAGACCAAAGCCGCTCAATTCGTTGTCCCATGCCCGACCAAATCGCCGCCGTACGCGAAGCCTTGTCGGACATGGGGGAAGCCACCCCCGAACAAATCGCCCGCCGCTTCGTGCGGGGCAGGGCCGTCACAGTAGAACCCCTGATGGAAAGCCTAGCCGCGCTGGGCCAAGCCGAAAAGGGCGAGGATGGAAGGTTTGCGGCTTAAGGTTGGCAAGCATCGCAAAGAGGTGGAACGATATTGATGTTTGGAGTCACTCATAAGCACCGATATTTCCGTATTCAGGTGATCGTTAGCGTCACCGTGGGAATGGCCGTCTATTTGGCAACCAAGGGGGGTCTAATCCCCCAAGGCTATCATGATAGCATTCCGCAACAGGTGGGGTTGGAGTTGTGGACAATTGGCCCCGTCTTGGCCGCCTGTGTTCTTGTGTACTTTCGGCGCGCGTCGCTCGACTTGTGGTCCGTCATTGGTACGTCGCTGCTGATCTACATATGTGTTTTTGGCACGTTGCCGTTCATCGCGGCCAGTGATGGGGCGTCGCGCGGTGATCAAGAATGGCTCTACTTTGCATTCCTAAACTTTGTCGGGATGCTGATCTTTGGTGGCGTAAATGCGTGGCTAGGAAAGTTGCTGGGTGTTCTGACGGTTTTTGCGCTGGGCCTTAGCATCACTACGGGGCAGATGGAGATTTTAGTGCTGACGCCCTTGCTGACGTTGCTCAACATTACAAATGTCTATGCGCAATGGTTTGTTGCGATTGTGATAACGGCCAGTAGACCCGAATGCAGATATCTTGGAAACCATCCGCGATGATACACTATTTTTGTTAGAGCACCTTGGGGTCAACCGACTTCCCTATCTTACGCAGGGCAACGATCTGATTTTTGCGGCTGATTTTACCAAACAGCATCCAGATATGATCAGTGAGATTATTGGCATTTGCGCACGCGCGCCGTTGGAGGGCGACTTACATTATGCGGGCATGGGGGCGTGGCATAGGTTTTTCACTTCAACCGCGAGGCACGCGCCGCATTTGCTGCATTTTACGATCAAAGCGGCAATGTCGCTGTCGAGGCGCGTTGGCGTCAAGACGATGTACTTCAAGACCCAACAGGGATCGCCCGCAGATATGGAGCTGGATAAAGACCAAGCGCTCGTTGATGTATTGGTCTCAAATTGCGAACTTTTGATGGGCAAAGAAAGAGACGGTGCACAGGCCTACGTTATGGAGATGTTAGCTTGCGAAAGTCCCTGGGCGGACCTACTCCGCGCGACGCAAAAGACGAAGACTTGGTTTGTGAACGGCGTTGAAGACCCTGTTGTGGATGTCGCAACTGTTGCGGAATATCGCGAAGCTTATCCATGGATCGAAATTGAGGTCGTTCAAAACGCGGGCCAAATGCTTTTGTATCAGCACTTCGAGATGTTGCTTCCCCGCGTTGCAAAAGCGGCGCATGAGGCGCAAACCACAAGCGGAATTAGCTGACAACACTGCGTCTCACAGATTTAGCGTATGCGTCCTAAAATCGATGCTTTGTCGTAAGGCAAAATACCCCCTTTCATGAAGCGTTATGTATAAATCTCAGTTTCTTGATAGTTTAATGGTAAGCGTAGTTCTGGCCCCACCTTCCTTGAGAGCGTTTGATCTGCGAGCCATGACCGTGATGTACTTTCTCACGGATGAACTCCATGGATATGCCTTCTGAGTTTCTCACAAAGTTTGGTATTGTTATTGACCCGCGCGGCCACCCCAGTGACGCGGGTCGCTGAGATCGCAGCGGCGCTATGATCCATCAGACCTATGGGGTGAAGATATTCGTGGCGACCAAACCCGTGTACTTCCGCAAAGGACATGACGGGTTGGCCGCCCTGGTGCAGAGCCATCTGTAGCACAAACCCTTTGATGGCGTGGTTTATGTGTTTCGGGCCAAGCGGGTAGACCGGCTGAAGCTGATTTTCTGGGATGGGTCGGGGCTGATGATGGCCTGCAAACGGCTAGAGCAGAACCAATTCAAATGGCCTGCCATCAAGGATGGTGTGATTCGGCTTGATCCGGCGCAATTTGAGGCGCTTTTTGCAGGGCTCGACTGGCGGCGAGTAACGGCTCGGGCAATCACGCCACTGGCTGCGGCAGAGTGAATCAGGTCGGGTTTTCAGGCGGTGCTGACCGGACGGTTTTGTTATCCCTAACGCATTGATTTACCTACCGATCTTCCCACCGATGTTGCGACGTTGCAGTCGCTTTTGCGTGCCTCTGACGCACGCGTTGCTGATCGCGACGCCATCACCGACTGCAAGGAAGACCGTATCGAACGGCTGGAGAAGCGGGTCTCGGACTTCAAGCAAGCACCGTTTGGCACAAAGTCTGAGAGCGTCGATCCCGACCAATATCAGTTGGCGCTTGAGGATACCGAGACAGCCATCGCGGCGGTAAGAGTAAGGGATGAAGCTACAATTCGCGGTGTTACAGTCAGTGGGTCTGCAAGCGCGCAAGGAACAAAAACTGGAACGGTTTGTGACTTTGGCCAAGAGCAGGTCGATATGACCGGTGCCAGCGTAGATTGGCGTCGGGATAGTGGTGTGGTGCGCACCATGCAAGGAGTGCCAGCCCATTTCTGATTTATGAAATGCCGTTGGTTAAGTAAGGTCGGCCTGAGTAAATCCTTCATCTTGATCGCGCCTTTAACTAAGTTGGGCTGGCTGTTTATAAATTCAGCTTCAAGAAAGGGATCTGCGCGTAATTTCTTCAAGCGCCTATTTTTCGCGCAAAAATGCTTAAAATATGTGCGTTTATTCATAAATTCCGCGTACGATATTGGATATTTCCCCATTGCTTGCCCCTCTCGTAATATCGGGCCATGATCCTCACTAATCTAAAGAGGCTCGCGTGACCGCACATTTTCCTATCGCTCCAAAGCAGAAGCTTCAGCGCGCACATGGGGTGTTGAACATAAGTGCTCAACAGGATGTCGGCGGTGTCTCACGGCTGAAAAACCTGCGCCAGCAAGGCTCGTACCGTGCTATTTTTCCGCGCACCATCAGCGGAAATGTTGAGGCGGTGATCATCAATACTGCGGGTGGTGTGACGGGGGGTGATAACTTTTCAACAACTGCTGTCGCCCATGAAAACGCAGGTCTCAGCCTTACAACTCAAGCCGCCGAACGCATCTATCGTGCGCCGGACAAGACCGCAGGTTTGATGAAAACGTCATTGAGCGTTCAAAAAGATGCGCAGATGTACTGGCTTCCCCAAGAGACGATCCTGTTTGACGGATCACGCTTGAAGCGTCGCCTTGACGTTGATCTGCACGCTAATGCCAAATTCCTGATGGTTGAACCGTTGGTTTTCGGGCGCGAAGCTTCGGGGGAAACCTTGCGATCTGGTGCCTTGAATGATCGTGTTTGTATCGCGATTGACGCGCAGCCAATCTATCTCGATCGTATCAAACTTGACGGTGACATAGCCTCTCAACTTGGCCGTACAGCCATAGCGAACGGTGCGCGGGCGATGGCAAACATTGTAATGGTCGATCCAAACGCAAAACCTCTGCTAGATCAGGTCCGCGCTCTTCTGCCTGCCTGTGCAGGTGCGAGCCTGTTGGGCGATACGACCCTTGTTGTGCGCATTTTGGCCGCCGACAGCTTTGTTTTGCGAACTGCTATTGTGCCAATATTGACCCTTCTTACCAATAACGCCGTGCCCAAAAACTGGAGACTTTGACCCATGCAACTGACCCCGAGAGAAAAAGACAAGCTGCTGGTCGCAATGGCTGCTGAGGTGGCCCGCAAGCGGTTGGCGCGGGGGGTGAAATTGAACTATCCAGAGGCGATTGCGCTGATCACGGATGCCGTTGTTGAGGGCGCGCGCGACGGGCGTTCTGTGGCCGACATGATGGAAGCTGGCGCGCATGTTATCACCCGTGATCAATGTATGCAGGGTGTCCCCGAAATGATCCACGACGTGCAGGTCGAGGCCACATTTCCCGACGGCACGAAACTCGTCACTGTCCACAACCCGATCAGATAGGAGCACCCCATGATCCCCGGAGAGATTTTTCCCGCAGATGGCGAACTGATCCTAAATGCAGATCGCGAGGCGATTACGATTATGGTGGCCAATACAGGCGACCGCCCTGTGCAAATCGGTAGTCACTATCATTTTGCCGAATGCAACGAAGCTTTGGATTTTGATCGCAGCGCGGCGCATGGCCACCGCCTTGATATCGCGCCTGGTACTGCCGTGCGCTTTGAGCCTGGTCAACGCCGTGAAGTGAACTTGATCGAAATATCAGGCGCGCGCCGCATCTTTGGTTTCAACAATAAAGTCATGGGAGATCTCTGATGGCCACTTCAATCAGCCGCGCAGATTATGCTGCGATGTTTGGCCCGACGGTTGGCGACAAAATTCGTCTCGCCGACACCGAGCTGATCATCGAGGTCGAGCGCGACCTAACGGCCGAGCGCACCAATGGCGGCAACGGCATGACCTACGGTGAAGAAGTTAAATTCGGTGGCGGTAAAGTCATCCGCGATGGCATGGGGCAATCGCAAGCAACCCGTGCTGCGGGTGCTGTTGATACCGTCATCACCAATGCACTGATCGTTGATCATTCGGGCATTTACAAAGCCGATGTGGGCCTGCGTGACGGGCGCATTCACAAGATTGGCAAAGCAGGCAATCCTGACACTCAACCGGGTGTCGACATTATTGTTGGCCCCGGTACCGAAGCTATCGCGGGTGAAGGTCGCATCCTGACCGCTGGCGGGTTTGATTCACATATTCACTTCATCTGCCCTCAGCAGATCGAGGATGCGTTGCACTCTGGTCTGACCACGATGCTTGGCGGTGGTACCGGCCCCGCGCATGGCACATTGGCCACCACATGCACGCCGGGTCCGTGGCACATTGGACGGATGTTGCAGGCGGCGGATGCTTTTCCAATGAACCTCGCCTTTGCTGGAAAAGGGAATGCCAGCCAACCTGATGCCTTGGTCGAAATGGTAAAAGGCGGCGCATGCGCGTTGAAATTACACGAGGATTGGGGCACCACCCCTGCTGCGATTGATTGCTGCTTGTCCGTTGCCGATGACATGGATGTGCAGGTGATGATCCACACGGATACTTTGAATGAATCCGGTTTTGTGGAAACCACAGTTGCCGCCATGAAGGGCCGCACGATCCACGCCTTTCATACTGAGGGGGCAGGGGGTGGTCATGCCCCAGACATTATCAAGATTTGCGGGGAAGAGCATGTTTTGCCTTCGTCGACAAACCCAACGCGGCCCTACACGGTTAACACGCTCGAAGAACATCTCGACATGCTGATGGTCTGTCATCACCTCGACAAATCTATCCCTGAGGATGTCGCCTTTGCAGAGAGCCGCATCCGGCGCGAGACGATTGCAGCAGAGGACATTCTACACGACATGGGGGCGTTTTCGATCATCGCCTCCGATAGCCAAGCCATGGGGCGCGTTGGCGAGGTGCTCATCCGCACGTGGCAAACCGCTGACAAAATGAAGAAACAACGCGGACGTTTGCCCGAAGAAACTGGCGAGAACGACAATTTCCGTGTGCGTCGCTACATTGCGAAATACACGATCAACCCAGCGATCGCCCATGGCATCAGCGGCGAGATTGGCAGCATATCCGAGGGCAAGCGCGCTGACCTCGTGTTATGGAATCCCGCGTTCTTTGGGGTGAAACCTGAAATGGTTTTGATGTCGGGAACGATTGTCTGCGCGCAAATGGGTGATCCGAACGCGTCAATTCCGACACCGCAGCCTGTCTATTCACGCCCGATGTTTGGCGCATTCGGACGTTCGGTCGAACACTCGGCGGTTTGCTTTGTGTCCGCGGCTGCGCAAGCTGATGGGATCAGGGACAAGCTAGGATTGGCCAAACAGACTGTAGCTGTGCAAAACACTCGTAACATTGGCAAGTCTGATCTGATCCACAACTCTGCAACGCCACATATGGAAGTGAATCCAGAAACCTATGAGGTGCGCGCGGATGGGGAACTATTGACCTGTGAGCCAGCAACTGAACTGCCAATGGCGCAACGGTACTTCTTGTTCTGATGGTTGATTTTGTTGCAAACGCGATCTGTAAAGCCGGGTCTTGGTCGAATCCTTTTGAGCAATGCGTTCTGACTTACGAAGAACGCTTTTTGCGCCGTAAGGTTCTAAAGACGGCTGACGATCAAACCGTTCTAGTCGATCTAGCACATACAACATCACTGGATCATGGGGATGCGCTCGAGCTGAACGATGGGCGCTTTATCGAAATCATTGCGGCTCAAGAAGCATTATTGCAAGTGAGGGGTGACTTGGTGCAACTCGCATGGCACGTCGGCAATCGTCATACGCCCTGCCAGATTGAAAAAGAGCGTTTGCTGATCCAAAACGACCCTGTGATTGGACATATGCTCGAACACCTCGGGGCAACTGTTACCGTCGTTCATGAACCCTTCACTCCCGAAGGGGGCGCATATGGCCACGGGCGCACGCATAGCCATGAACACGGCCATAGCGCCCATGACCACTGATGTTCTAACCCTGTCGCAATTATTATCCCCCAGCTTTCCTGTGGGCGCGTTCGCCTATTCACATGGCTTGGAAACGGCGATCAATGACGGGTTGATTGAGGACGCTGATAGTTTGCAAGACTGGCTTCTGGCTTTGTTAGAGCAGGGCAGCCTGCGCGCCGATGCGGTTTTGTTGAATGCGGCTTATGGATCAGCTGATCCATTGATTGATGCCAGCGCACGTGCCTTTGCCTCCTCTTCTGAAAGGTTAATGGAAACGGACCTGCAAGGGGCCGCGTTTTGCGAAACAGTTTTGGCAGTCTGGGGGCATGATCTCGGGCGGCTTTGCTATCCTGTCGCCGTTGGAGGGATCGCCGCCAAGTTGGATCTTGATGTTGAGCTCGCAACTGCGATGTATCTGCAAGCTACCCTTGGCAATCTGATCGCCGCCGCGATGCGCTTGGTTCCTTTGGGCCAAGTTGATGGTCAAAAAGTGCAAGCCGCGCTGAAACCGTTTTGCACGGAAATTGCCGCGCAATTGCGCGACGCGACCTTGGATGACCTTCACAACGCTGCTTGGATGTCTGACATCGTCGCTATGCAGCACGAAACCCAGTATTCACGTATCTTTCGGAGCTAGTAGAATGGCATCACCAAATGGACCTCTTCGCATCGGGATCGGCGGCCCTGTGGGCGCAGGCAAAACAACTCTGACGGCGGCGCTTGCACGGGTGCTATATCCGCATCTGTCATTGGGCGTCGTCACCAACGACATTTACACCCGAGAGGACGCAGAAGCGTTGATGCGCATGCAAATCTTGCCCCAAGATCGAGTGATTGGCGTCGAAACTGGCGGTTGTCCGCATACCGCAATTCGCGAGGATGCCTCGATCAATCTGGCCGCGATTGCCGAGATGCGCAAACGGCACGAGGACCTTGAAATCGTCCTGATTGAGAGCGGTGGTGACAATCTATCCGCAACTTTCAGCCCTGAACTCGCAGATGTAACGGTCTATGTGATTGATGTGGCCGCTGGCGAAGAAATCCCGCGCAAAGGCGGCCCTGCGATTACAAAATCGGATGTTCTGGTCATCAACAAAACCGACCTCGCGCCACATGTGGGCGCATCGCTTGATGTGATGGAACGCGATGCAAAACGCATGCGCGGCGATAAACCGTTTGTGTTCACCAGCCTGCGAGGCGGTCAGGGCGCGACGGAGGTCATCGAATTGCTCGCCAGTATCGGTGGATTTGAACCACCTGCCTAGACCATCACGGCATCGAATAAAGTTTGGCGGTCCAGATCTTTTGCGCGTTTGTGAAATGAGACTTCCCCACGTTTCATAACGGTGAAGTCGTCACCAAGGTCATAGGCAAAATCAAAGAACTGTTCGACCAAGACAATCGCCATATCGCCTTGCTCGCAAAGGATACGAATGACGTTGCCGATCTGCTGGATGATGTTGGGTTGAATACCTTCTGTTGGCTCGTCTAGTAATAAAACCTTGGGCCGTGTGATTAGTGCGCGGGCAATCGCGAGTTGCTGTTGTTGCCCGCCGGACAAGTCACCACCACGGCGATCTGCCATTTCTCTGAGCACAGGAAACAGCTCATAAATGTGATCGGGCACAGCGTGGTGAGCTTTCTCCAAACACGCAAAACCTGTCTCTAGGTTTTCGACGACAGTCATCATTGGAAAGACTTCTCGCCCTTGGGGCACATAGGCGATACCTGCTTTCGCCGCGTCAAAGGCACTCAGATGAGACTGGCGCGCACCATCAAGCGTAATCTCTCCATCCGCATATGGGTGGCGACCTGCAATGGCTTTAAGGAGGCTGGTTTTTCCGACACCATTGGTGCCCATAACACAGGTCACTTCGCCTGCTTTTGCGGTTAATGAAACGCCGTTGAGGATCTGACTTTGACCGTATTTCAAAGTAAGGTTTTGAACATTTAACATTGCTTAGCGCCCCAAATAGACATCTACGACGTCTTTGTTCTTGGTCACATGATCGAGCGAGCCTTCGGCCAGAACCGACCCTTGGTGCAACACAGTCACTTTGCAGTTCAAGCGACGCACAAAATCCATGTCATGCTCTACCACGATCACAGCACGCGTCTTTGCGGCGTGCACAAGGATGTCAGTGGTCTTTTCACGCTCAACTGCGGACATGCCAGCGGCGGGTTCATCGACGAGCAAAAGACGCGGATCTTGGGCAAGCAGCATCCCGATCTCCAACCATTGCTTTTGTCCGTGGCTGAGCGCGCCTGAGGTTTGATCCAATGCATCTGATAAGCCGATTTCATCACTGATGGCACGCACGCGTTCTTCAGTGTCGAGTGCCGCGCGGTTGAGTAAAAGATCGAGGGGTTTGCGCGGGTTTTTCAGCGCAAGGGTAATGTTTTCGCGCACTGTTTGCGCCTCGAATACTGTGGGTTTTTGGAATTTACGACCTATTCCCGCTTGTGCGATCTGACTTTCGGACATGCCGAGCAGAGACACGGATTTCTCGCCCCATATGACATATCCTTCGTCGGGTTTTGTCTTGCCCGTAACAATGTCCATAAAGGTGGTTTTACCCGCCCCATTTGGCCCAATGATCGCGCGCAGTTCTGGCTCTGCGACTTGGATCGACAGATTATTGATCGCCTTGAACCCATCAAAGCTTACGCTGACACCCGAGACTTCCAAAAGCGCGCTCATGATTGTTTTCCTTTGCGTGCCAACAGATCGAACAAGCCGCCGATCCCCTTGGGAAAGAACAAAGTGACCGCCACAAACGTCAAGCCCAGCAGCACGAGCCACCAGTCGGTCCAGTTGATTACGTATATGCCAAGGTTGATGTCTGGCGCGCCGCCACCTGTGAACCACGAGGACATGAGCGAGACCACCGCCGCGCCGATCACCGCACCATAGAGCCGACCACGCCCACCAATCGCTACCCAAACTGCCAAGTAGATCGACGCGATTGGTGCAATCTCGGCAGGGTTGATGATACCTGCTTGCGGATAATACAGCGCACCAGCCACGCCCGCGACCATCGCGGTGACAGTGAAGATGAACAGCTTGTAGCTCTCGACATGATAGCCCAAGAAACGCACCCGCGCTTCGTTGTCGCGAATGGCGCGGATGACGGATCCGAACTTGCCAGAGGTCATCCACACGAACAACAGATAGCCCGAACCGAGAGCAAACGCCGAGGCCCAGAAAAACCACAGCGACAGGGTTGCTTGAGACACATCGTCTAGGCCGGGAATGTTTTGCAGACCTGACAATCCGTTGTTGCCGCGCAGGCCTGTATCATTCTGGAAGAAGTATAGTGACAAAGCGAGGGTCATCGCTTGGGTCAAGATTGATAAATAGACGCCAGTCACGCGGCTGCGAAACGCGAGCCAGCCAAACACAAGCGCAAGCAATCCCGGCACCAACACAACGGCCAATAACTGCAAGGTCAATGAATGGGAAAATGCCCAGATCACGGGGAACTCGGAGCTGCCGACAACGCCAAATATTTGGCTACCAATGGCGGTTGTAATTTCGTCCGGGGTGGGTGGTAGGATGTTGTTCTCTAAGGAGGTGACAACGATGTCTTTGGTGCGATCATACATCAACCACATGCCAATCGCGTACCCGCCGATCCCGAAAAATGCGAAATGCCCAAGGCTTAAGATGCCGCAATAGCCCCAGACGACGTCCATTGCGATCGCTACAAGGCACAAGCACAGCGTCTTGCCCAACGTCTTTAGAAACGAGGTTGAGATGAGCGCGGTTCCCGCAGCCTCGCTCAGGATTGAGACCAAGACGGTAAACAGCGACAGGCCCAAAAGGAACCAAAGGACGGACGGGTTTTTGGCAATGAAGGAATTGTTCATGATCAATCTCCTGCCGCGCGGCCCTTAAGGGCGACGATGCCTTTGGGGCGGAATTGGATGAACAGGATGACAAACAAGATCATGTAAGTCTGAGCGGCCAATGTGTTGGACGGGTTCAACCATTCGATCCCTTTTTGCCCAAAACCAATCATCGCAGCCCCCGCCAGCGTGCCCCAGACATTGCCGACACCGCCCACGACCACCGTCATGAAACTTTGCACAATGTAGTCGGATCCCATTTCGGACGTGACTTTAGCGTAGAGCCCGATGGCCACTCCTGCGATCCCCGCGATGCCAGACCCAAGACCAAAGGTCATCATGTTGATACGGTCCGGATTGATCCCCATCGAGGATGCCATGCCTGGGTTTTGGGTCACTGCGCGGACCTCTAGCCCCAGTCGTGTGCGCTTGAGGATGTAGATGATCAGCCCTAGGAATAGCAGCGCCAGAACAAAGATCGCGATGCGGATAAAGCTGATCTGGATCACGTCATTGAACACCCAAGCGCCGGCCAACCAATCGGGCGAGGTCAGCGGGCGGGCCTGCGTGCCAAAGACGTTCTTGGCCAATTGCTGCAACGCAATCGAGATGCCGAAAGTGGCGAGCAATGTTTCCAAAGGTCGGTGATACAGGCGGCGGATCACCAACCTTTCCATGACGACGCCCGCCGCAAATGTGACCGCAAAGGCCAGCGGCAACGCGATCATCAGTGACACTGTGTAGTTGGTAACGAAAAGCTGCACGACATAGCCCGTGTAGGCGCCCATCATGATGAATTCACCGTGCGCCATATTGATCACGCCCATGACACCAAAGGTAATCGCAAGCCCAATCGCTGCGAGGAAAAAGATCGAGGCGAGTGACAATGCATCCAGCGTTAAATCAGCGATTTGCGCAGTGGCAACGCGGCTTTCAACTGTTTTGAGCACGGTTTGCGCCGCATTCGTAATGTCTGCATTAGGTTCATCATAAAGCGCAAAGAAAACATGATCTTCTAACGCCGCGTCGCGTGCGCCTTTAGTGATCAGGCGAGGTACTAAACCATCCGCCGCTAACGCTGCATAGGCGGTTTCTCGGATGGTCGGATCGGTCATTTGATTCAAAGCGAACCCGCCAATGCGACCCTCTACAATGTTCGTTTCCAGTGCCGCCTTGATGTCTGCTTGTGTTTGCTTGGCGGGTGCGAAGTCTGCGTTCACGAGCGCCAAATATGACATGTCGGGCGTGCCCATTGGATCGAACGTAGCGGCGACATTCGCGTCGGGAAGGGATTTTGCAACGCCCGCTTTTGTGCTCAAAATTTGGTTCAGTACTGCGCGGGCTTCGACTGAGGTATCAGAAGACAGGCTGTTGA
Source organism: Planktotalea frisia (assembly GCF_001890925.1). Taxonomy (GTDB): domain Bacteria; phylum Pseudomonadota; class Alphaproteobacteria; order Rhodobacterales; family Rhodobacteraceae; genus Planktotalea; species Planktotalea frisia. The sequence continues at coordinate 34,573 of NZ_MLCB01000095.1, read as the reverse complement.
TCGCCGCGATGCGGTCCTTGGGATCATCCGCAAAACGCGCGGATAGAAAGTTGGCGAGTTGAATCTTGCGCGCTTTGAGTGCGCCGTCCACCTCTGGTTCGATTGAGGCCAAAAGCGGGGCAAGCTGTGCTGCCTCAGGGCGGCGCGCAATCGATGCCACAGCGCTTTCACGGCGTGAAAGATCAGGATCAATCAGTTGAAATTGCACTAATGCGGTTCCAATCAAACGTCGAACGCCTCCGTTTGGTTTGAGTTGCTTGTAATCAGATTTGGAGGCGATGGTTGTGGTGCCTGTGTCAACGTCTGTCAGCGAAATATCATCGCCCGATGCCATCCCTATAAAGAAGACACCATCATTGCGTTGCCAAACATTTTTGTTCGCCCATTGCTCTAGAAAACCCGTAACCTGAGGCAAGCCAGAGACGGCAATTGCGTCGAGCGCGTCGCTAACAGAGCTGCGCGAAGGTTTGGCGATTTCTTTGGCGTGGGTTTGCAAAATCGGTTGGAGCGTCTGTGCAAATGCCATGGGTCCGCTACAGATGACAAGGATCAAGGCAAAAAGTGCAGAGCGCATTGGGGAACTTTCAGAAGACTGAGAGCAGGCGCGCAGCGGAAAAAAGAGGGAAGCCGCGCGCCTGCCAAGAAGGTTTAGTAGTTGGACGTCAGCTGAACGCAGGTCTCTGTTTCAACGTTGTACATCCCGCAGCCTAAGTCTTTCCAATCGGATTTGAGCACTGCGGAGGCAGGCAAGAAGTCTGTCCATGCATCGCCCGGTACTTCGGTGGTTTGGCTGATGATGTCGAACTGACCGTCCGCTTGGATCTCGCCGATCAGGACCGGTTTGGCCAAGTGATGGTTCGGCAACATCACGGCTGTGCCACCTGTTAGGTTCGGATACTCTTGACCATACATTGCGCTGCGCACTGCATCCACGTCCGTTGTTCCAGCCGCAGTTGCTGCGTTCACCCACATGTTGAAGCCGATGTAGTGTGCTTCCATAGGATCATTGGTCACACGCTCTTCACCTGCGAAGGCTTTCCACGCAGCGATGAAATCTGTGTTGGCGTCAGATTCTGCGGATTGGAAGTAGTTCCATGCCGCCAAGTGACCGACCAAGTTGGATGTGTCCAAGCCGGACAGTTCTTCCTCACCGACCGAAAACGCGACGACGGGAATATCGTCAGCTGAAATGCCTGCAGCCGCCAGCTCTTTGTAAAACCCGATGTTTGCGTCGCCGTTGATTGTTGAGATCACGCCGACCTGCTTGCCGTCTTCGCCAAGGGCAACAACATCAGCCACGATCGTGGCCCAATCAGATTGACCAAAGGGCGTGTAGTTCACAAAAATGTCTTCGGCCGCGATCCCTTTATCCTTGAGATAGGATTCAAGGATGTTGTTGGTGGTTCTGGGGTAGACATAGTCTGTGCCGAGCAGAGCAAATTTCTCGACCCCCAGTTCCTCCAGGAAATAATCAGTTGCTGGAATGGCTTGTTGGTTTGGCGCCGCCCCCGTGTAAAACACGTTCTTAGACGACTCTTCGCCCTCATATTGCACAGGGTAGAACAGCAGGCCGTTTAGCTCTTCGATCACGGGCAGCACAGATTTACGCGACACGGATGTCCAGTTGCCAAAGATCACATCGACTTTGTTCACTGTCAAAAGCTCGCGGGCTTTTTCCGCGAACAAAGGCCAGTCGGATGCGGGGTCAACGACGACCGCTTCTAACTCGCAACCCAAAAGGCCGCCCTTTGCGTTTTGCTGCTCAATCAGCATGAGCATCGCGTCTTTCAGTGTTGTTTCGGAAATCGCCATAGAACCAGACAAGGAATGCAATACGCCTACCTTAATCGGGTCAGCACATTCAGCGATTGCAGCGGAGCCAGCGACGCATAGAACGCTAGCGGATATAGTTGAGAGCAGAGTGGAACGAAGTGTCAAAGGAAAATCCCCTAATTTCTCGCCACGTATTCTGAGCCGCTGCTAGGCAAAACCTAGCGAGAATGCTATGCGAATTACGCAGCTTCTTGTTGCAGCCATGCGGGGGTCGTTATCTGCCAGGATTGCACCCTCGCGTGGCATTGAAGTGCCCGTAACCGGACGGTTAGACCCTTGAATAAAGGTTGTCAGAACAAAAGGACTCAGCGCACCAATCTTTTTGGAATCCTCGATTGTGCTGAAAATTCTATCGGTGAGTTTACGACTGCCTATAGTTTGGGCGCTTTCGTTAGTCTGAGGATCGATAGACTCTAGATTACCTCGGATTTCGCACCGAGTTCGCAGGGTTCTGCTAATGCGTTCTGATGTGTGCCTGACACCTTGTTACGGATCTTGCTCTGGTGAGAAACGTCGCAAGCGTGTTGGATTTATTCGTTAAAGCAGTTTGTAGATGTCACCTTTTACTGTGCCGCTCTTGTTGATTAACGCTTTTGGTTGCCACTGTTACGGTAAGCTCTGTAGGGGCAAGTGGGCGTTAATCTAAACCAGAACCACTCGCTTACGATATCACTGGGCGTCGTTTAACGCTCATCAGCAAGCCAGCGGTCAAAATAACCAGCGCTATTATGCTCGGCAGATTAAGGGTTTCGCCCAAAATCAACGCGCCTAATATTGCGCCGCCCCCCGGTACAGCGGCCAGGATGAAGGAGGTATTGCCATTGCCAATCGTGCGCGAGGCGTGGGCGACAAACAGGAGGCCAATGAGGTTGGGCACAAAGCCTTGGTAAATGGCTTGCAACATGAATGGTCCAAAAGGGGCATCTGCCATACCCGAGGGCAACCAAAGCACCCAGATCGGCATGTAAATTGCGGCATTGACGACTGTGCCGCAAAAGATGATCTGCATTGCCCCGAGCCGCCAGCGCTCTGCCAATATCATATAGGCAGAGAAAAACAGCGCACCCGTCAAAAATAGCACGTCGCCTATCCATGCATCTGCGCTGCTGGTCACGCTTGCGTCCCATGCCAGCACAATCGCGGACACAAGGATTAGTAACCCGCCAACAACTTGCTTAACACTTGGTAAGACGCGCATCAGGATGATTGCAAAGAGGATGCTGATGAGCGGCAAAAGCCCATTCATGAATATCCCTCCGTGCGCAGCGGGTGCATAGAGAAAGCCGGAAAAGACAAAGAGAATGTAGACCGGCCCCAGAATAAAAGAGAGTACAGCAATCTGGAAGAAACGTAGCCCGCGCCAAGGCTTGTAATAGATGCACAGCGGCACAGCGATAAGCGATGCCAAACCATATCGCAAAGCGGCCAAGTCATAGACCGTTAGTCCACTGTCATTTGCGACGCGGCTGACGATCAACCAGAAAGACCAAACAAGCACAATGCACCACGCCGCAGCGTAGCCGGTAACATGAGAAGAGGAACCGGAGGACATCTGCTGAGCGCTCAAATCTATGGGAGGGACTATTTATCTATCGCACAGCAGTAAATTCAGAGTGACGCCTAGGCAAGGGGGATTAGCTAAGCTGCTTGGATCGGGCAATCCACCTCGATCAAAGACGGACCTGCCTCAGACAACCCAGCCCTTAGCGCTTTCACAAAGCTGCCGATATCCTCTGCGCGTGTCGCGGGAACGCCGTGACCTTTCGCTAAAGACACCCAATCAAGCGTTGGGTTTTCGACATCGAACATGGCTTGCGCGTTTTTGCCAACCTGCGCGACCCCTACATTTGTCAGCTCGTTGCGCAAAATCTGATAGCCGCGATTGGCAAACACGATCACCGTAACGTCCAAGTTCTCGCGCGCCATCGTCCAAAGCGATTGTAGCGTGTACATGGCCGATCCATCACCCGTCAGTGCGATGACTTTACGCTCGGGCGCTGCGATGGCCGCACCAGTTGCGCAGGGTAAACATAGACCAATAGCACCACCTGTTCCGGCAAGCATTTCATGAGGGCGTGCTTTGCCAATCAGGGGGAGGATTTTATGTCCCGATGTGACGGCTTCATTACAAACAATCGCGTTTTCAGGGATCAAGGCTGCGAGTGCTTGGCCGACTTTTTCTAGCGTTATTTGACCACTCGGAATATCGGGAAGATCGAGTGACACACTTACCATTTGGGTTTTGTTGGTGACGCCAACGGCATCCGCCAAAGCGGTCAAGGTCCACTCGATATCATCCGTGCGCGCGCACAGCTGCGCGATTGCGCAGCCAGCGGGTTCAGGCACGCTGGGTTTATCTGGATAGGCAAAGAAGGCCACGGGCCTGTCTGCCCCGATTAAAGTGATCGAGGATGTCCCAACCAACTGAGCAATTTTCGGCTCCACTGCATAGACCAACTGATCGAGCTTGGCGGTTCCTGCACCTTTGGAAATGCGCGGGATAAGCGTATCGGCCATCAGGCGACACCCAGTTGCGGCAGCGATCTTGCCTGCAAGGGTGCGCAGGGATCCAAAGAGTGCGCTATCGCCAATCAAAAGCGCGGCACCTTCGGTTTTCAACCGCTGCGCCGCTGCCTCGATCTCTTGCTGAGACGGGCGATGCAAAGCCTGTTCACCCGCGAGAGGGAGCACTGATAAATTGACTTCGTTCCAAGCTGTGTCCGCAGGTAGCACAAGCGTTGCGATCTGACCGTTTTGAGCGCGCGAAGCCTGAATTGCTGCCGCGCCATCCGCTGCAATGCTTGCGGCGTCGCCTGATAGGCGCGTCCAATGGCTGACGGCATCGCTGATGCCTTGAATATCCCCCTTCAGAGGGCTTTCATAACGCAAGTGATGGGTCGCGTGATCGCCAACAACGTTCACCACACCTGAGCCTGCTTTGCGGGCATTATGCAGATTAGCGAATGCGTTGCCAAAGCCGGGGGCAAGATGCAATAACGTGCCAGCTACATCGCGTTTCATGCGGTAATAGCCATCTGCGGCACCCGTCGTTCCACCCTCGAACAAGCACAAGACACAGTTCATTTCCGGGTGATCATCCAAGGCGGCAACGAAGTGCATCTCAGAGGTTCCGGGATTGGCGAACACTGTGTCCACACCGTTCTTCAAAAACGTCTTAACCAATGAGTGTGCGCCGTTCATAAGGATGCCCTTTCACCTAGAATAAGAAAAGCTTAGCGGATGTGGGCTTCAAAAGTCATCGGCTTTGTGTCCACGTTCCTTAGTTACCTCACGGACTTATTGCCAACTCCAGTAGATGAAGGCCAATGTGTTTACGTGCATTTCACAGCTCACCGAAAGGTGTGGCTGCAAACGGGAGCCGCTTAAATGATCGCTATCAATCCGCCGTTTACAGGAAACCCGCCCAGCGAAACGGTCGTATCGCGCATACGCGCCAATGCAAAAGCCCATCCTGACCAGCTCGCGTTGGTCTGCGGCGCAGATGAGCTGACATGGGGCGAATTTGATCTGCGGATCAACAAGGTTGCCAACCTGTTATTGCAGCTTGGCCTGCGCAAAGGCGACAACGTTGCGATTATCTCGCCCAATTCCATTCCTTATGCAGAACTTTTCATGGGCATCTTACGGGCAGGGGGCTGTGTCACGCCATTGTCTTCGATGGCGTCTTCGCAAGCGCTGCATAAAATGTTGAGCGAATGCGAGCCAAAAGCGATCTTTGTGGCAGAGCAATATTTTGATCTGGTGAGCGACTTTGTGTTGGACTTACCGCTGAAGCGCGTCGCACTCGATTTCGAGCAGGATGGTTTCGAGAGATATGAAAACGCGCTTGCACAGGCCGCAACAACCGATCCGATGATCGAGATCAAGATGCGCGATCCGTTCAATCTGATTTATTCATCCGGCACCACGGGGACGCCAAAAGGGATCGTACAAGATCACCAAATGCGCGCGGCGCAAATGGACCGCGTATCGCCCAACGGGTATGATGATAACGCGCGTACGCTGATCTCAACGCCGCTTTATTCCAACACCACGATCGTGTCGTTTATCCCGACGCTTTTTGGCGGTTCTACAGTCTATTTGATGCCAAAGTTTGATGCGCGAGGATATCTGGAAATCGTTGAGCGCGAAAAGATAACCCACACGATGCTGGTACCCGTTCAGTACAAACGCATTATGGATGTGACTGATTTTAACAGCTTTGATCTTAGTTCAATGCGGATCAAGTTTTCCACTTCTGCGCCCTTGCGCGCTGATGTCAAAGCGGATGTTCTGGCGCGGTTTCCGGGCAAACTGATTGAGTACTATGGCCTCACAGAAGGGGGTGGCGTGACGGTATTGGTCGCCGATGAACACCCGACAAAATTGCACACGGTCGGCCAGCTTGCGCCTGGCAATGACATTCGTTTGATCGATACCGCTGGCAACGAAGTGCCCAAAGGTGCCGTCGGTGAAATCTGTGGGCGAGGGCCTACGATGATGGCGGGGTATTATGGCCGCGTTGATCTGACGTCTGACTACATTTGGCGCAATGACGCGGGCGAAATCTATTTCCGCTCCGGCGATATGGGCTCGTTTGATGCGGATGGGTTCCTTGTCCTTTCGGATCGCAAGAAGGACATGATCATTTCGGGTGGATTGAATATTTATGCCAATGATCTGGAACTGATCCTGCTTGAAGACCCGGACGTGACTGACGTGGCTGTGATTGGCGTTCCGTCAGACGCATGGGGCGAGACACCCTTGGGTCTTGTCGTTTTGCGCGACGGTGCCACACGAAACGGCGAAGATATCAAGCAAAGCGCGAATGCTAGGCTGGGGAAAAGCCAGCGGCTTTCGAATATCGAGACGCGTGATGTGCTGCCGCGCAGCACGATTGGCAAGATCCTAAAGAAAGATCTGCGCGCGCCCTATTGGGATCAGGCGTAGCTTTTTAGCCGTTGAAATGCAGTTTCAAACCGGCGCTGGGCCAGCGTGTGTGATATAGACAACCAGTGCCAGACGCGGTGATCCAAGCATCCTGCATATCAGTCCCACCAAAGCAGATGTTGGTGATATACGGATCGCCCGGCACTTCTAGAAAAGTCACTTCACCACCGTCTAAAGGTACTACAGATATACCTCCGCGCATCAAAGTTGCGACACAGATCTGCCCATCCGCTTGCACGGCCAAACTGTCCAGCAGTTGATACTCTGGCAAAGTCGCGACCAAGCGTCCGGGCATGTCAAAGCGCACAGGTGCGATCTGCCCGGGCGCGATCAGATCAAAGCTCCACACGCGTCCCGTGCGGGTTTCGGCGACATGCACGGTTTTGTCGTCAGGAGACAGGCCGATGCCATTGGGCGTGATCATCGGCGCGTGGACGCGGCGAATATCGCTGCCGTTCGTTTTTGCGTAATAGAACGCGCCGTGATGGACGTATTCAGACGTCGTCTTGCCGAGATCGGTGAAATAGAAACCACCCTGAGCGTCAAACACAATGTCATTTGGGCCACGCAAAGGCTGTCCGTCGCATGCTTCATAGATCGTTTCAAACGCGCCCGTGTGAGGGTCAACGCGTTGGATTGAGCCTGTTACATAATCGTCTGGGGTGCCGATTGGGCGAGTGATGCCATCCTGGGTCGTCCAAATGAAGCCGCCGTTATTGCAAACATAAATCATCCCATCAGGTCCGACAGCAGCCCCATTCGGTCCACCACCCAATTCTGCAATAACCTCGATCTGCCTATCAGGATGCACTCGCGATAGCGTTTGCCGCTTGATCTCGACCAGAATGACAGAGCCATCAGCCATCGCGATTGGGCCTTCGGGAAACCCCAAACCGTCGCATATTTTCGTCAGTTCCATCCTGTGTCCCCTTCAAATGAAAAACGCAGCCATGCGTTAAACACGGCTGCGTTTGGGTGTTTAGTTTACCGTGAGCGCAGTGATGATTTGCTCAATCACCCCTTTGGCCTTTGCGCGCATCTCATCATCGGTGGCATCCTGTATCGGATGGGGCACCAACGCATAATGCGCACCATTCATACCAAGCGCTGCACGCTGTGCCTCAGCGGCTTGTGCGAACTCACTCGACGCAATGGCAACTGCCGGGATCCCCTGGATTTCAAACCAGACGTTGTCGTGCATACTGCACGTCGTACAAGATCCTCAGTCGGCCAATGCCTCGACGAGATAATCGCACTCATCGCGGATTTGGTGGCGCAATGCGTCGGGGCAAGGCTTCGTGTATGTTGGTTTGGCATAACGGCGCATCGAAACGCCCGGTGCTGCCTTGGCCAAGAGCTGCTCTACCTCATCCAGAAGCACATTGCCGCGCGGTTTGGAGATGTCCAACAGTCCGATTACGCCTGCCAAGCTTCCGGTCCTTGTTGTGACCTGTCGCTCAACGGGAACGCGTTCGTCCGTTGGATCGAGAATTGTTGTCATAGGGTCTCCCTTCCTCTGAGAGGTAGTCTAAGGGGCGACACGATCTGGTCAACATCCAAGATCGCGCGCCTAGTCCTTAATTTTCTTGGAAACAGACGTCGATCCGGTCGCGCCAGACACCCAGCCATAAAAGGCCGAGGAAAACTTGCCCGCCTCAGACCCCGCAACGACGATATGGATATGATCCTCGCTCGCGAACTTAGCGCCCTTTGGTGCGTCGCCTTTTTTGTCGCCTCTTAGCGCACCGTCCACGCTTTGATCTGCATCGGGCCGCGCGGTCACCTCTTGGACACGCGCGCGCAGATCAGCTTTGGAAAAAGGCCCTTCTTTCATCAACGTATCAATGTGCTCGGGGCAAACCACCAGGAGTGCGTCCACAGGCAAGTTGCGCATCTTGGGCGACAAGGCTCCGTCCAACCCAAGGCCAAGCGTGCCTGCAAGATCATGGGGGCTACGCGAGTTTTGATCAACGATATGCACAGGACCGCTGGTCATCGCAAAGAGTGTGACAACTGAGTCTTCAGCGTCAAACCCGCGCTCAACGTGCAACGCGGACCAGGGAGAGCGCGCTTCATGTTCGGCAAAGCACATGGTGAATTTCATCGGATTGCCATGGGTTGAACGCTCAACCCCGCCAGTGGACGCGCCACCCACATTGCGCACAACGAGCCTAAGTGCGCGACCAATCGTCGCGTTCGCACGGTTGCCAGCGCCCAAAGCCCCCAGCCCTGAATTCATCCCGATTTTTTCGCGGATCGGACCATTCACGATCATCACGGGGGCAGCACCCATTGTGGTGGCGGTTACGCCATGGATGTTGAATTCGTCCGTGCATGCAGCCTCGACAGCGGCGATCACGACGGGCAAATATTCAGGTTTGCATCCCGCCATCACGGCATTAATCGCGATCTTTTCAACCGTTGCTTCGCCCATGTTCGGGGGGACGGTAGCGACCAATTCTTGCGGATCACGTTTTGTACCCGCAAGCATGCGCATCACACGTTCAGGCGTCGGGGGAACCAAAGGAAGGCCATCAGAGAAGCCCTGATCAAACATGAACTCGGCCACATCATCGCTGGTCGCGATATCAATCTGTCGAGCGCGTATCGGACTGTCATTGGCCTCGGCACGCAATTTGTCATAGATGGTCGGATCAAGGTGTTTAGAGCCACATCCGGGGCGCCACTCGGGCAAGCTTGCCCAGTCAATTTGTGCCGCCGCTTGTGCGGTATGTGTGGCTATGTCTGTGGCAAGCGCCTCCCAATCGGCTCGTATAAATCCTTCAAAGTCAGTTTTCACTTCGCCCGCTTCATCAATCCAAAAGACGGAAGGCACACTCTCAATATCCCACTCGAATGCGGTTTTGCACGATGTGTCATCAAGCACAGGCATCGTAAGCCCGTGGCGCTGCGCGAAGGTTGCATTTGCGTCACCTGACTGGGCAATCAGCACAACGTCTATCGTACTTTCATGCGCCTTTTTAAACGCTTCCAAGACAGGGGCCGCGGTATTGCAGGTCTCGCAATCTTCTTTCACAAAACAGATCAAACTGGCGCGTTTGGTTGGATAGGCATGGGATGCCCCTGCCAAATCCGTCAACAAAAAGTCCCTTGGCGCTTTGCTCATCTTTGATCTCCTCTAAGTCGTCTCAGTTTGGTGGCAAAGGCAGTTAAATGTCCATGGCGGAGGTGGATGGGAATCGAACCCACCACACGCCGTTTCGACGCGTCCATGGTTTTGAAGACCAGGGAAGCCACCAGACTCCAGTCACCTCCAAGTATAACGAGCCTATCAAGCTCCAGTGCTCTGGGGAACCGCTTTCGCAGAGGCGATCTGGCGGGTGTCACTGTCTCGGATCGTCACTCCTATTGTGTCGAAATGCTCAAGTAAGGGAACAATAACTCGTCGGCTTGTGCCAAGGGCTGTGCGCGCTTGCGAGGTTGTGAAAGGTTGCTGTTTCGCAAAAGCAAAGCCAAGCGCATTTGCCGCCCAATCTAGTGTTTCTGTATGAAAGACGAGCGTGCGTTTCAGGGCGACGTTGTGGAGAGAAATGAGGCGCTTTTGTTCAAGCAAAAGCTGCTTTAGCTCTGTTGTTTCATCAGTTTGTGGTAGAGTTTCGCCAGAAGGCTCCTCTAACCCTGCAAGCCTATATGCATCTTCGATCTTACGCATCGATTGGTGCTGGGCATTGCTTAACTTTGCCATCGGATCGTGATCTGCGAGTGAGAGCATGTTCGCCGCTTTCAGCAATGCCCCTTTGGCGACAAGCTTGTCCTCAACGTATTGCACAAACAGGGCAGCAAAAGAACGGTTTTCGATCACGCTGCGCGGCGCGCTAGATCGAAGCGGATGGGCAAGGTGGTATTGAGTGAGGGCGTTTACTATCGCCAATTTGGCGACCTCAATCTGTTTCTCGCTGGTGATCCGAACAGAGTTCACGTTCACAAATTTCTCGCCTAAGACATCGGCTAGTATATCCGTTCTAACCCGTGCAAGCCGCGCGATATCCGTTTGTTTCGCAAGCCCCTTTCCCTGCTTTATCAGGGCATGGGCGATGGCCCTTGGGTCACGTTTTTGCGCAGCGACTAACACTCCCAAGCGTTCAACGTCGCCTGTCTTCGTTGGCTTTGCCTCAGGATCCAAGAACTGCGCATTCCCGAGCGTTTCCGAGGGCGACAAGCACCGCAATATTGCCACCTGACCTTCGAAGCCGACGACTGGTTTTCTGAATCGCAACTGAGCAAATTCTTGATCGTAGCCTTTGAATAATCGCACCTGTGCAACCGCACTAGAGGCACCAAACAAAACACGCAGTTCTTGCATATGTTTCAAAGGTTTTGCCGGTGCGGACAGCAATTTCAAATGTACATCGATGCAATTGGACGGCGTTCCAACCCCCTGCGTGCATAGCACCGAACCCCGCGCAATCTCGCGCGCGTTGATCCCTCTCAAATTCGCGGCCATGCGCTCGCCCACTTTGATGCGATCACGTGTAACGCCACGGCTTTGTAAACTTCTGATAGAGATTTCAGAGCCAGCAGGTTGCAGGTGTAATTTGTCTTCAAGGTTCAAGTCTTGGCCCAGCAAAGTGCCTGTTACAACGGTGCCCTGACCTTCAAGTGTGAAGGTGCGATCTATCGGTAAGAAACTATACGGTGAATGAGTGTTTTGGATTTCATATGCCAACAGCTTTTCTAAGGCATTGTGCAAGGCTTCAATACCTTGGCCAGACAGCGCGGAACACACAACTTTTGGCGCGTTCGCGTATGGTGTCTGCGATAGGGCTTGTGTGATCTCAGAAAGCCGCTTTGAATGCTCAGCCCTCGGAACGGTGTCGGACTTGGTTACAGCAATCACGGCCTGCGCAATTCCGAGCAAGCCAGCGATGCGCAAATGTTCCAAAGTCTGCGCACACACACCGTCAGCCATTGAGATAACAACCAAAGCCGCCTGCGCGCCCGAAGCGCCAGAGATCATCGCTTGAATGAAATCCGCATGCCCCGGCGCATCCACAAGATCGACGACGCCACCCGGATAGGTGCAATGCGCAAAGCCGGGCGTAATCGACAGACCGCGTGCTTTTTCTTCGGGCAAGCGGTCTGTGTCTGTGCCCGTCAGTGCGCGTACCAGTGATGTTTTGCCGTGATCCACATGGCCGATTACGACAACGCAGTAGGTCTTCATGGGCTTAGGATCTTGGCAATGGCGGCAACGATCAAGGGAACCTCTGCGGCGCGCACAGTGCGTAGATCGAAGATCGTTCTTGCGTTCTTTATCCGCCCAATCACTGGCGTTACGCTTTGGCGTAACTGCGCGGCAAACTGATCTGGGGACATAGCGGGCAGGGCGAGCGAAACCGCGAAGCTTGCGACGTCTTGCTCGGGCAATGTGCCACCGCCAACTTGGCAAGCACTCTCGAACACCTCAACGTCAATGATGCCAAGACTAGTGAGTTTGTGCGATAATTCATGCGCTCGTTGGCGAATTGTTTCTAAAGGTTCTGATAGCATCTGAAGAACAGGTATTTTCAGCGTTGGATCATGGGGCGGTCGATAAAGCCGCAAAGTCGCTTCAAGGGCCGCGAGCGAAAGCTTGTCTATGCGGACAGCGCGCATCAAAGGGTGCGATTTCAGATCGTCAATGATATCCGCACGGCCGGCAATTATTCCGGCCTGAGGACCACCCAATAACTTGTCGCCAGAGAACATCACGAGATCCACACCGGATTTAAGGATGTCAGCTACGACAGGTTCGTCCACCAAACCGTATTGCGCGAGATCAATTAGCACACCACTGCCGAGATCTTCCATCAAAATGACGTCGTTTTCTTTCGCCAGTTGCGCCAAATCGCGCCGCTCTGGCGAGGCAGTGAAACCCACTATCTTGAAATTACTGGTGTGGCTTTTCAGCAAAACTGCAGTGTCTTCGTTGATAGCGGCTGCGTAATCACTGAGCCTTGTTTTGTTGGTTGCACCCACCTCGCGCAGCATGGCACCGCTTTGTGCAATCACGTCAGGCAAACGGAATGATCCGCCGATTTCGATCAGTTCACCCCGCGAAGCAACGACATTGCGGCCTGCGGCTGTGGCCATCAAACTCAGAAGAACCGCCGCCGCGCAGTTGTTCACGACAACGGCGGCCTCTGCGCCCGTGAGTGCGCATATTAACTCTTCCACATGTGTGTGACGTGATCCGCGTTTGCCTGTGTTTAGGTCCAGCTCAAGATTGGACGGTGTAGCGGCGATGGCTTGCATCGCTTCAACCGCTTCGGGGGCCATGCGAGCGCGGCCAAGATTGGTGTGGATCAAGATGCCTGTCGCGTTGATCACTGGCTTAAGCGACGATGCGTTGGCGGAGTTTATGATGTCCTTCACCTGATCGGCGAACTGATAACTGTCAAATGCGGGAAGATCGACTTCGGCGCCGTCCAGCAATTCAGCGCGGGCCTGATCAATGATGCCGCGCAACGCGGCCACGGTTTGCGCATGACCAAGCTGGGCTTCAAGTTTTTTGATCAAAGGTTGATCGAGCAACGTCTGAATCTGTGGAAGATCTCTCAGAGTTTTGAGCACGTCCGACAAGCTCCCGCGCCGTTTTAATACAGCTTAGTTTTGCGCCGCGCGCCGCGCGAAGGCAAGCGGTGGAATGGCAAGCGCGAAACCAACAAGCGTGAGCATCAAATGGCTCAAACCCAAAATCCCACCAATGGGCGCTGCAATACAAAGACCTGCAAGGAACAGAACCACACGCATCACGGTGCTCAGCGTGCTGGAATTGAGTGGGCCGAGGAAAGCCACGTAACCTTGCAATGCGGCAGACAAGAACCACACGCCGATGAGCGCGCAACTCAAAACAATTGCGACTTCTAGCAAAGGGCCTTGGCCAATCAACGCGGGGTTCAGCACGAAGAAGAAGGGGATCACGTAGATCACACCACCTAATTTCATCGCTTCAAAACCGGTACTAAACGCATTCGCGCCAGCCATCGACGCGGCAGCAAAAGCACCCAATGCGACGGGCGGCGTGATGAAGCTGACCATGCCCCAATAGAGAATGAACAAATGCACTGCGAGTTCGTTTAACCCTGCTTGCACAAGGGCAGGCGCAAGAACCACAGCCAAGAAAATGTAGCACGCGGTTACCGTCATCCCCATGCCGAAGATGAACGAAGTTACCGCGCCCATGATGAGCAACATGGTCAAGGAGCTGCCAGCCATATGCACTAATTCGTTGGCAAGCGGACCTGTAAGACCCGTCGCTTGGAACGCGCCGACGATCATGCCGATACCAAGAAGCACAGCGACCAATTCAGACAAAGTGCGCCCGACCGATACGATGATGTTGAGAAAACCCTGCCAAGAGACACGGTCGTTCTTGTTGAATTGATTCACCACGAGAAGCAAAGCGACGGCATAAAACGGCGCTGTCTTTTCCCAGCGAAACGCGACCATGAGAAAAATCAAAAGCGCAAAAACGGCGATGTAGAGCCAGCCTTCGCGCATTGTTTGCATCACAGCGGGGCGGTCAACTTTGGGCAAGCCTTTGAGGCCGCGACGGGCGGAATAGGCATCGATCTGCACGAAAAGCCCAAAGAAATACAGCAAGGACGGGATCGCTGCCGCGAGCATGATCTCCACGTAAGGGCGGCTTAGCCATGACGCGATTACAAAGGCTGTCGCGCCCATGATCGGGGGCATCAACACACCACCTGTTGAGGCACAGGCCTCTGTCGCGGCGGCGTAGCGCGCGGAAAACCCGGTCTTTTTCATTGCAGGGATAGAGACGGCCCCAGTGGTTAACACATTGGAAATCACTGAGCCGGACATCGACCCCATAAAGCCCGATGCGAAGATTGAGACCTTCGCAGCACCGCCACGATATCCGCCTACAAGTGCCATGGCGAGGTTGTTGAAAAACTTGCCGCCGCCTGTAAATTGCAAGACCGCACCGAACAAGATGAAGCCGATTACAAGGTTGCCAAAGGCGCGCATTGGAATGCCAAAGGACGCTTCGGAGGAGATCATGAAATAAGGGATCACATCGGTGAACGGCTGGGTAAATCCATTGAGCGGATCAGGCACATGTTCGGCGAATGTCGGGTAGAGCGAGAACAATAAGACGATGCAGAACAACACCAATCCACCCGCGCGGCGTGTACCCTCTAAAATCAATAAGTAAAGCGCGATTGAGGCCCAGACAGCGCGATCAGGTGCGGCGTATTCCCAGCCGCCATCAAGGCTTGCATCGGCAGTGAAAACGAAAAAGCCTGTTATAACGAGCGTCGCTGCGGCCAAAACCCAATCGTACCAAGGGACGTCTGGCGATGGTGGTCCGTATGCGCGAAAGGTGATGAAGGTGAGGCTGAGAAAAAGACCCGCGAGGACGTAGAGATACATGCCCTCCAGCAAGGAATATCCGCCAAGTCGTAGATTGAAGAGCTGATTGATCGCGACACCAATGGCGGCCAACGTGAACACGATAATCACCCAGCGCGACGCACCGGAAAAGGTCAACCGTTCCGCTTTGCGTTCCGCCTCAATGGCTGAACTGCCGCGATCGGTGGCACTGGTTTGCTCTGTCATGTTTTGCTCCAAGCAACTGTTGGACGAGGTCTTCAGACGGGCCAAACGGCCCGCCTGCTTCACATGAAAGATCGTTTAGAAAACGACTGCAAAACCGCCTGCTTTGAGCGCCTCACGACGCTTTGCTTCCCATGCTGCTTCCCAATCTGAGGGCGCTTCGGCCTTTAGCTCTTCCCAGGCTGCCATCAATGCAGCTTGGCGCGCAATCAGGTTGTCGTTGTGTGCTTGGGCTTCATCAGACCACACACCGATTTCGGTGTAATAGCGCACTGCACCTTCATGATAGGGGGCAACCCATTGGAAGTTCTGCTTATCCAGCGCCCAACCGTTGATGCCCGGCGCGTTGCCTTTAAAGGCGTCAAAATTTTCGTTCATCGCCTTGGTCATGTTGTAGGTTAGACCCTCGTCTTGAACCGCGTAGGTCATAAGGACCGGATAAGCGTAACCCGCTGTTGCAACGCCATCTGTGTCGTCGATGGTTGCGCCAACCTTGGCGATCATCGGCGTGAAGAACGGCGCGATGGCTTGCATGCGCGCGATGCCCTCGGCGTTATTCGCATCAATCGGCGGCCAGAACACACCGCGTGGACCAGAGGCTGCTTCGTATGCGCGACCAGAATTCGTTGAGGCGAACGCGGCATCGACAGAGCCGTCGATCATACCTGCCCAGCTATCGCCAAATCCGCCGAACTCGACTTTTTCAACGTCATCCCAAGTCAAGCCGCCATAGGCGAGATAAGCACCGTTGTTCACGTTAAGCGCTGGTGCGCCTTTGACCCAAGCGACACGCATGCCTTTGAGGTCTGAGTAAGTGAAGTCTTCGCATCCCGGCTTGCCTGCTTTTTCGCAAGCCTCTGCTGCGACGGCGAGGGATAGACCGACAGTTCCACCATTGTTTGCCGCAAGAACACGCACAGGCTGCGGACCCCAATTTTCAGCACCAAATTGAAACACGCCTTCTTGGGCCATGAATGATCCACCGACACCATTCGCCGAGAATTGCACTTTGCCCTGACGCAGTGGTTCTGTGCGGGCGATGTCGTTCTTACCCGGTAGCACGCGCAGGTTTACGCCGCTTGCTGTTTGTAAGGCCGCACCAATCGCAACCGATTGATTGTAACCCGCTGATCCAGTGCCATAGGCGGTCCAAGTCAGTTGTTTTGGCAGATCAGCCCCTTCGGCCGACACAGCCCCAGCCGCGATGGAAATCGCCGCTGCTAGTGAGAATATACGCATAAAATTCCTCCCATAATGACCTTGGGATTGCAGCATACGCACCCACTTGGCCTAAGGGGAATGAACAATGCGATTGCTGCGGGAGTCAATTCCGCTGTGCGGAAAAGATGCTTACGCTGCGTCACTTTTATTTACCCTCAGGGGTCTTGAATAAACGATCTTGGAGGGTGTGATGATACCTTAGTCCTCATTTGCCTCAGGTTGGCAAAGGCCTTGTTTGGCCAAGAAGCGGACAAATAACAATGTCAAACTTTCACGTCGCGACTTGTCTGGCCACACAGCATAGATGCCGAGTGGTCGTAGCGTCCAATCAGGGATAAGCCGTACCAATTCACCGGACGCTAAGCCGCGTTCCGCTAGGAACGATGGTAGTATAGTGGCACCCAAATTCTGTTTGGCGATGTGGTAGAGCGCATCAACACTATCGACCTCGATCTGGGCCTTTCCGGTAACTTTCTCTGTTTTTCCTGACGCAGATGTAAACTCTGTTGTATCGGCCCTTTGTTGATAACGGATCCAATCCCAATCTTCCAAATCAGCAGGACGCTTGGGCATTTTGCGTGCGCGCGCATAGTCTGTTCCTGCAACCAGATAGCGTTCGCCATCGGCCAGTTTGCGCGACATCATTGAGCTGTCATCGAGCCATCCCACTCGGATATTCAAATCAAACCCATTCTCGATAAGCCCTAGGGGTTGATCGGAATAGGCGACAGAAAAAGCAACATGCGGATGCAAACGAGCAAATGTGGCGACTGCTGTGGACAGTGGGCCTGTGGACAAAAAGGCAGGTAAGGAAATGCGCAGGGCACCGACGGGCTCCAAAGACAATGCGTTGAGTTCATTCAATCCGGTTTCGGCGCTTCGGATCATTTCGACAACGCGCGCGTAAAAGATGCGACCTTCGTTGGTTAGCGAGATTTTGCGTGTCGTGCGATAGAGCAAAGTCACACCTAGATAGGCCTCAAGGTCGGACACTGTTTCGCTTATTCGGGATGGTGCTAGGCCAATGTCGTTTGCGGCTGCGCGGAATGACCCTTCATCGACGACCCTTGCGAAGATAGCCATTTGTCTAAGGTGATCAATCATTGTTCTGCCTTTCGGGCGCGTTTCTGTGACCACTTTTACTGATCCGGTGTGCGGAACTATGTCTTCTGAAATGAACGAATATGCAAGGCAATCTGGCAGCGCTACGTTCTTCTCAACAACTGGAGAACAAACAAGTGAAAGCCATCGCGTCCTTCCCAACCCACAGCGCAAACCGTTACCTTGCGCAGCTTTGTGATCACTTTGGCAGAAAGATCAAAGCGGAGCATGGCGACGCAAAGGGCAGTATCGAATTTTCGTTTGGTCGTTGCCAGCTGACAGCGAGCGATAGTGATCTCGAAATACTGGCCCAAGCTGATGATCAAACCCGACTCGATCAAGTGATCGGAATTCTGACCAGTCACCTTGAGCGGTTTGCCTTTCGTGAAAATCCCTTTCTGGATTGGCAAAAAATCGAAACAAACCAACCAACTTAAGAGGAAAACCTACGATGACACAGAAACTTTCAACTTTACGCAATTCTGTTTTTACAGCTGCGGTGATCGCTCTTGCGGTGTCTCTTCCGGCATCTGCCGAAATGGCAGGATCTTTGAAGCAGATCGTGAACACCTTCCAAAACGGTCAAGCGACAGGTGGTGCTGAAATGGCAGTCGATGCCAAAAGCGCGGTGACAATCACTGATGGTGTTGAACTGCCGGGCTTTGCTTTTCACGTCTATGATGTGGATGCGACAGGCGACAGCGTCACAATGACTTTGGTGGCGAAACTCGAAAAACTCATGGTCACGAAATACGACGAAACGACGTTTGATCGCTATTATATCGAACTTGATCGTGAAGTGACCTCTGCCGAAATCGCGGCTTCCAGCGATGAGAACTTTAGCGCAAGTGTGGAAATTCTCGCACCGGGCACTCAAGTCACCGCAGCAGGCGCATTTGTTGAAGGATTGGCGTCGGCCTACACGTTTGAAAACGGCGCGATCCTTGTAACAGTTGGCGATGGAACGGA
Organism: Planktotalea frisia; assembly: GCF_001890925.1. Lineage (GTDB taxonomy): Bacteria > Pseudomonadota > Alphaproteobacteria > Rhodobacterales > Rhodobacteraceae > Planktotalea > Planktotalea frisia. Next base: position 15,919 of record NZ_MLCB01000095.1, on the reverse strand, counting down.
TCTCACGAAGATCATCGAAAACAACGGCTCCCTTACTGTGAACTTCTAAAGAACGCAGCATTGATCTTTGGCATTCGCGTGGCGGTCTTACGCCGCGCGATCATTCCTCGCGTTAGCGCTTTGTGCCTTCTCTCTTAATCTTCGGAAAATGAACATGACACTTCACAAACAATATCTCCTCCCGCGTATCCTGATTGGCCTTTTGGCGTTGGTCATGGCTGCCTTCACATTGCCGGCCTACATGAACCCGATATCCAACCCGGGATTGGCTGAATTGACTGGTCCTGCGGTTTCCCTTGGCAGCACAGCAGGTGCGTTCCTTGGTCGTCAACTTACACTTATTATCATCGCATTGATCGGTGCGGTCGTGGGGCAACGCCATTTGGTGATGATTGGTGGCTTTGCAATGATGTTCATGAATGGCCATGATGCGATTTTCATGGGCTTGATGGGCGGGCCAGCTGATGCGGCAATCGCGGGTCTTCTCTTTGCAGTGATCGCCGCCATAGCGATCGTGCTTGTGTGGCGCAAACCCGTCGCTGAATAATATATACTTTGCAGCATTCTGTCGGCGCTTAATGCAAGCTCGATGGAGTGCTCGTATTTTCTGGATTCAAAGAAGTAGGGGAGAAGTCATGACGTTACTCGCAAAAGTTACACAAGCGGCGCGCAAAGTTACCAGTCGTGCAGGTCCGAGGATCTTGACGGTAAAAGCGGCATGGCGGCTCACACCAAACATGATCCGTGTTGTGTTCTCTGGTCCTGAACTCGCAGGCTTCCCAGAAGGGCGCGAGGGGGGGAATTGTAAACTGATGCTTCCAGAAATTGATGAAGCGAAAGACAGCTTTGTGGCACGCTTAAAGAACGGTCTACCACCTGTTCGACGCACATACACTGTGCGCAATTTTGATGTGGCAACCCAAGAGCTGAGTATCGATTTCGTGGCGCATGGCGACGAAGGGCCTGCCTCGCGCTGGGCGAGCCATGCAAAGCCCGGTGACTTTTTGGGGTTTGGCGGGCCAAGCACGCCCAAAGTGACGCAGTTCAATGCTGACTGGTATTTGGTTGCAGCAGACCCGTCGGCTATTCCTGTCGCAGCTGCTGCGCTTGAGGCGATGCCACGCGATGCCAAGGGCGTTGCGATTTTTGAGGTGACCAGCGCAGATGATCGCCAAGATATCGACATACCAGAAGGCATCGACGTTCATTGGTTAATCCAACCTGATCCGCATCAGCGCTCAACGGCGCAAGAGGATCTCATTCGATCTTTGGAGTGGCCAACTGGCCGCGTGCAGACCTGCATTGCTGGCGAATCCGGCGTGATCCGTTCGCTACGCGACTTTCTTGCGAACGAAAAACATGTGCCGCGTGATGACACTTACATCTCTGGGTATTGGAAAATTGGTCTGATTGAGGATGAACACCAGCAGGCCAAGCGCGCAGGAAATACTTGAAGGCGCTCGTTCGCTTTGGGCCACGCACTAGGCTCGGGATCTTTCGCACCGATCGCTCGACAATGTGCCAGCGTTAGAACGATACTGAACAACTATAAGAGAAACACTGCAAAGGACACCCATATGCCGACGAAAACTGTTCCGATTATCGCCGCGAAATCCCCAGCAATGGTAGAGCTCGAAGCAGGTAAAAACTACTTCTGGTGCGCTTGTGGCAAATCCAAAAACCAACCGTTTTGCGATGGATCGCATGCCGGAACAGATGTGTCGCCAGTCAAGTTTATCGCCGACAAATCAGGACCTGCGGCCTTATGCCAATGCAAAGCCACGGCCAATGGTCCGTATTGCGATGGGACACACACTCGGCTTGGCGAGCAATCCGTAGGAGATCTCGCACCTGAGCCAAAATCCAAGGTCCCTGTCGCCACACCGACACCAGAAGAGCCGACAGTTGCACGCATCCACGCCTTGGCGCGTGATGGTTTGTCCAAGCTTGGTCATCACGGTGAAATGGGCTCTATGGGGGTGCCGCGCAAGGACCTTCCGCATTGGGATGATATCCAGATCCTACCTGCACAAATGGCGCGCAAGCCGCTGTTGGACACTGTGGATGTTGCCACATCTGTTACCATTGGGCCGCATGCCGCGAAGCCCTTGCAACTGGATATCCCGCTCTTTGTCTCTGACATGAGCTTTGGCGCGCTGTCGCAAGAAGCCAAAACAGCGCTCGCGCGTGGTGCGCAAATGGCGGGCACAGGTATATGTTCTGGCGAGGGTGGCATGTTGGATGAAGAGCAGGCCGAAAACACGCGATACTTCTATGAATTGGCCTCGGCTCGGTTTGGCTGGAAACCTGAACTTGTCGAACGTGTTCAAGCCTTTCACTTTAAAGGAGGGCAAGGTGCGAAAACGGGCACTGGCGGGCATCTTCCGGGCGACAAGGTTGAAGGGAAAATTGCGCAAGTTCGTGGCCTTAATCCGGGCGAAGATGCGATTTCACCGGCAACCTTTCCGGACCTGCACACACCTGCAGATTTTCGCAAAATTGCGGATGAAGTTCGTGAGCGCTCAGGTGGTATTCCTATCGGGTTCAAGCTTTCGGCCAACCATATTGAGGACGATATCGACTTCGCACTCGAGGCAAGTGTGGATTACATCATTCTAGATGGTCGTGGCGGCGGGACAGGGGCTGCGCCACTGATCTTTCGCAACAACATCTCTATCCCAACGATCCCAGCACTTGCCCGTGCTCGCGCGCACCTGGATCGCAAAGCGGGTCGTGACGTGACATTGGTCATTACAGGCGGTCTTCGCGTTGCCGAAGATTTTGTAAAAGCAATGGCTTTGGGGGCGGACGCTGTTGCGGTCTCAAACTCTGCGATGCAAGCGGTTGGCTGCATTGCTGCGCGCATGTGCAATTCAAATAACTGCCCAGTTGGGGTGGCCACCCAAAAGCCCGAGTTGCGCAAACGATTGGATGTTCAGGTCGGAGCGGAAAATCTGAACCGCTACTTTGGCGCGTCGGTGGAGCTGATGCAGGTTCTTGCAAGAGCCTGCGGGCATTCAAATTTGTCAGACTTCAATAAGAACGATTTGACAGCGTGGAAGCAGGATATGGCAGACCTGAGTGGCATTCGCTACGTTGGCGTGGGCCGCTCTGCTCCGTAGAGTGGCGTTTATTGATTAAGCGAGGCTGTGAAGCCAAAAAGCCAATATAGGGCGAGATCAAAAACTAAGTGTCGCGATAGAAACGGAACACGGCATTGATCTCGCCTTGAACAATTTATTTGGCGGTATTGAGCAATATGCTCGTTTCACTGTTCAAAATGCCAGTTATCTCACGGGTGCGACGCAGTAATCCGTCAAATTCTGGCAAACTGGTTGTTTCAATCTGGGCCACCAGATCCCACGCGCCATTGGTGCTGTGAAGGCTCACGATCTCGGGCATTTTCTTGAGCGCTTTCACGACGGAAGACGTCAGATTGCCCTGCACCTCAATCGTCATTACGGCTTTGATAAGATCAACCCCAGCCGAGACATCGACCTCAATCGTGAAACGTTGAATGACGTTGGACTGCAACAGTCGCCCAAGGCTGGCTTGCACGGTTGCGCGCGAAACGCCAAGCTGTTGAGCGATTGTCGTGATAGACGCACGTGCGTTTTGCCTGAGGATCGCAAGTAGCTTTCTGTCTGTTGTGTTTAACTCGCTCATTTCGGCACTTTCTATCAATGTGATATTCTAGATAGGCATTTTGACAAAAATTAACACCGTTATGTTCAATTTTCTGTCTATATGTATATTCTTTGATGCGAAATACTCTGTCCAAATTGCTCAAGAGAGGACGTTTCGTATGTTGAATTGCACTTTAGTAGGCGCACCTGTCGATTGCGGCTCAAGCCAGTTGGGATGCGTTATGGGCCCCGATGCGTTTCGAACCGCAGGGTTGAAAACAACGATCGAAGCGCTTGGCTATGCGGTTCATGACATTGGGAATGTCACAGTCGAGCCGGCGCAAGCCTTGCCTCATGCAAATGACGCAATTCACGATCTTAGCGAAATTGTGGGATGGGCGACGGCGTTGGAAGAGGCAGCCTATAACGCGATGCAAAGCTCGGACCTGCCTATTTTCCTTGGCGGTGATCACGCGCTCTCGATTGGCACTGTTCCGGGCGTTGCGCGCCATGCCGCTGAACAGGGTCGCGCGCAATTTGTGCTCTGGCTCGATGCACATCCCGATATTCATTCGCCTATGACCACGACCAGCGGGAACCTGCATGGTACGCCTGTCGCTTATTTCACGGGGCAAGCGGGCTTTGAAAATGTTTATCCACCGCTGCAACATCGTATAGATCCGGCGAATGTTTGCATGATGGGTATACGGTCGGTTGATCCATCCGAGAACGAGCACTTAGCGCAATGTGGCATCGATGTTTATGACATGCGCGCGATTGATGAACGTGGCGTTGCCGATCCGCTCAGACGTTTTCTGCAAAAAGTCAAAGACGCCAATGGCGTTTTGCATGTGAGTTTGGATGTCGATTTCCTAGAGCCGAACATCGCACCTGCGGTAGGCACGACTGTTCCGGGGGGTGCCACGTTCCGTGAAGCGCATCTGATCATGGAAATGCTCTGCGATAGCGCATTGGTGACATCGCTCGATTTGGTTGAGCTCAATCCATTCCTCGATGAACGCGGACGTACCGCCACGCTGATGGTCGATCTTTGCGCCAGCCTTCTTGGCCGCAAGGTGCTGGACAGACCAACACGCAGCTTTTGATCAAGATTACGCCCAAAGATGAATGAAGAGAGATTTCCGATGACACCTTCCACAAATCCTAACCCGTCCAAGTTGGCTATGGTTCCTTTCGTCAGTGTCGATGACATGATGAAAATCGTGAACACCATTGGTGCCCCTAAGATGATCGCAGAAATCGCGGAGTATATCGAAGCGGATTTTCTGCGTTGGGATATGTTTGACAAAACGCCGCGCGTGGCCGCGCACTCGAAAGAAGGCGTGATCGAACTTATGCCGACCAGCGATGGCGAAACTTATGGCTTCAAATATGTAAATGGCCATCCCGCCAACATGGCGCGTGGTTTTCAGACAGTGACGGCGTTCGGTGTTCTCGCACGGGTAGATAATGGCTATCCGGTTCTATTTTCCGAAATGACTATTCTGACGGCATTGCGCACTGCTGCGACTTCTGCGGTTGTTGCCAAGTATCTCGCCCCTAAAAATTCCAAAGTCATGGCGATGATTGGCAATGGGGCGCAGTGCGAATTTCAAGCACTCGCGTTCAAAGAAGTTGTCGGCATTGAGACGGTGCGCCTTTATGACATTGATCCTGCTGCGACTGAAAAAGCGGTTCGCAATCTGTCGCAAAGTGGGCTGACTGTTGTGGCGTGCTCATCGGCACAAGACGCTGCCGCCGGTGCTCAAATCGTCACGACCTGTACCGCAGACAAGCAATGTGCCACCATTTTGACAGACAATATGATTGGCTCTGGTATTCACATCAACGCAATCGGTGGCGACTGTCCGGGTAAAACAGAACTGCACAAAGACATTCTATTGCGCTCGGACATCTTCGTTGAATACCCACCACAAACGCGCATCGAGGGTGAAATCCAGCAATTGCCAGATGATCATCCTGTGACCGAGCTGTGGCAAGTTATGGCAGGGCAGGCGGAAGGTCGGACCTCCGAAAGCCAGATCACGCTTTTCGATAGCGTTGGCTTCGCGACGGAAGACTTTTCAGCACTGCGATATATCCGTGATCAGTTAGAGCGCACGGGTCATTTTGTAGAACTCGACTTGCTCGCTGATCCGGATGATCCAAGGGATCTATTTGGCATGGTTCAAAGGGCATCGATGGAGTGACGAAAACCGCTTAGGTCTTGGGAAGATAAAGAGCGATACAAGCCCTTTGGACGCCAACCTATAATGTGGATTCAACGATGTCTTCTGGTGCAACCCATGGCGTAATTTGCGTGTAATTCTTTTTAAATAGCGCAATTTCGCCTGCGTGCTGCTGCGTCAGATCAATGTCGTCCCATCCATTCATCAGCTTTGTGCGCCATGTCTCATCCAGTGCGAAAGCAAAGGTTTCGCGGCCTATCGTGGCAGTTTTGTTCTCTAGATCGACTTTTGCTTCACACGTGCCTTCAGCCAGCTGCGAAACCAGAGTTTCATATATTGCGAGGTCAATACGGGCAGGCAGCAAGCCATTGTTGATGGCATTGCTTGCGAAAATATCACCAAAGCTTGGCGCGAAAACGGCGCGAACCCCTGCATCGACAAGCGCGTAAACCGCAGCCTCGCGGGAGGATCCGCTACCAAAGTTTGGCCCTGCGATCAGCACGCTCGCGTTAGGCGCATTATTCAAAGAGAAGTCATTGCGCACGTCGCCCGCTTCGGTGCGGCGAACGTCGTGGAGCAGATAATCACCATACCCTTGCACACGTGGCACGGACATAAAGCGTGCAGGGATCAGTTGGTCGGTATCCACATTCGCGCGGGCCAAAGCCACGGCTTGTCCCGTATGTACGCGCCAACCTGCCATTAGATCTCACCTTCGCTTAGCAGTTTGCGCACATCGTAAATTTCGCCTGTCACAGCAGCTGCGGCCACCATCGCAGGGGACATCAAATGCGTGCGTGCTCCGCGGCCTTGACGGCCTTTGAAATTGCGGTTCGTGGAAGACGCGCAGCGCTTGCCGCTTTGCACAAGATCGCCGTTCATGCCGACGCACATCGAACACCCTGACGCCGCCCATTCCAAGCCGGATTGGATGAAAACCTTGTCCAATCCTTCGCGTTCCGCCTGTGCTTTGATCAGCTGCGATCCCGGCGAAACCAACCCTGGCACCTTGGCGCGGCGTCCCTTCAAAACACTGGCCGCTGCACGCAGATCTTCTATGCGGCCATTGGTGCACGAGCCGATAAACACTTGATCGATCGGTGTTCCTGCGAGGCTTTGTCCCGCCTTCAAACCCATGTATTCCAGCGCTTCTCGAGTTTGGTGATCCTGCTCCGTCAGATCGGGAAGTGTCGCGGTCACAGGCATAGCTTGCTCAGGGCTGGTGCCCCAAGTCACCGTCGGTGCTATCTCGGATGCGTCGATGTGAACGTCGATGTCGAATGTTGCCCCGTTGTCTGAAACAAGCGCATCCCACGCTGTGGTGGCCTTCTCCCAGTTGCTCCCCTTTGGGGCATAGGGGCGACCTTTGATGTAGCTCTTTGTGATCTCATCAGGCGCAACCATCCCAAAGCGCGCGCCACCTTCGATAGAGAGGTTGCAGAGTGTCATGCGCGCTTCCATCGACAGGGCACGGATGGTGCTGCCCGCGTATTCCACCGCGTGGCCTTGCGCGCCGCCTGTGCCCAAACGCGCAATCCATGTCAGCGCAATGTCCTTGGCAGTGACGCCCGCGCCAAGGGATCCATCGACAGTGATGCGCATGGCTTTGGGCTTTTGTTGCCAAATGGTTTGCGTCGCAAGCACATGCGCCACTTCTGTGGCTCCAATGCCAAAGGCCAAAGCCCCAAACGCACCATGGGTTGACGTGTGACTGTCACCGCAATTGATCAATAGGCCGGGCAGCGTAAGTCCTTGCTCTGGCCCTACCACATGAACGATGCCTTGATTAGGATCGTGCAAGTCGAAGAGCTTTAGATCATGTCGCTTGGCATTCGCGCGCAGAGTTTCAATCATGTGCGCGATTTGAGGGTCCTTGATACGGCTGCGTTCTCGCGTTGGGGCGTAATGATCGACAATTGCGAAAGTCAGATGAGGGGCCGCAACTCCAAGCCCGCGCGCTGCGATTTTGGCAAAGGCATGGTGCGACCCCTCATGCACAAGATGACGATCGACCCAAAGCAGCGATACCCCGTCGTCGCGTTTCAGAACCTCGTGAGAGGCCCAGAGTTTATCCAAGAGGGTTTTGGGTTGCGTCATGATCTTGCCTGCTTTGCCAAATCTTGATCAGCTTGCCCGATTGCGGGTTCCCAATGACGCCCAACACCGTCGCCAACGCGGGTTAGCGGCATCTCCAAGCTGAACATATCCGGTCGATAAAGACCGGACAAGAATTCCACACCGTTGCCATCTACATCGCGGACCACACGTTTGAGCGACAGAAGCGCGCTGCCCTCTGCCAGGTTGAGCGCCTCGGCCACTTCCGGCCCCGCGAGACTGGCAGATACAGATTGATGTGCCGCGCCGATTTGCACACCGCTGCGCTCTAGCAACTTAAACAAGGGCATCGTTGCCAGATCGTTTTCCGAATAATTCTGCGCAATTTGCGTAGGAACATAGGTCGTGAGATATGAGAAAGGCACTGCGTTTGCCAATCGCACGCGGGTCGCAATTTGCGCGTTTTCAGCAGCGCCCAGACCCAACGCTTGAGCCACGTAGTCGGGTGGCTGCCTGTAGGAAAACGACAAAAGTCGCGCCGTGGTCGATTGCCCCATTTCCACAAGCTGGGGCATGAGCGTGTTGAATGTCAGCGCTGCACGCTTGTCGCTCATGGCCTTGCTGCGCACGCGTGTTCCGCTGCCAACGCGCTTTTCGATCAAGCCGCGTGCGCTCAGGACGTCCAAGGCGCGGCGTATGGTGACGCGAGACACGCAATAAGTCTCGGCTAACTTTTGCTCGCCCGGCAAAATTTCCCCGTCGCATAAACGGCCGTCAGTGATTTGATCGTACAAGGACAAATACACGCGGCGCGCTTTCGCCCCTTCGGGTAATGTGGCTGATCTGGCGACTTCCAACACTGCATGACCTTTCTAAACGGTATTTTTGGCGAGCGTGATGGGTAAAGGAAAAGCAGATTGCCGTCGTTATGCAAGGAAAAGTTGACTTACTGAAAATACACAAGTTGTATTGTCAAAGAAACAAGTTAGCTTGCGAGGGTCACATGCGGATTGTAGAGTTGCACGTTTTGAACGGCTACGCGGCAAAGGTTCACCCATGATCAAGATTGATCCGATAACCCTGTCCGTTCTTGCAGGACGTATGGAGCAGATTGCCGATGAAATGGATGCGACTTTGTTTCGCGCGGCCTTCAATCCGATAATCGCCGAAGCCCATGATGCCAGCCATGGTCTTTATCATGCGCGCACGGGTGACACACTGGTTCAGGGCAAGTCCGGTTTACCGATCTTTGTGGGTGTTATGGCTTTCGCAGTTCGGGCGGTTATCGAAAAGGCGGCAAAGGATGGCGACCTTGCAGATGGGGACATCTACATTTTCAACGACGCGCATATTGGCGGCACGCATCTGAGCGATATGCGCCTCGTGCGTCCTTATTATCGCGACGGAAAACTGTTTTGTTATCTCGCGTCTGTGGGCCATTGGCATGATGTGGGCGGCGCGGTTCCGGGGAATTACAATCCAGCTGCAACGGATGTATTCCAAGAGGCATTTGTTCTGCCCCCCGTCAAACTGGCGCGCGCGGGCGTGATTAATCAGGACATCATCGACATCTTGCTGCGTAACACACGTCTGCCGCAGTCCGCGATGGGGGATCTGAACGGTCAGCTCGGTGCACTTGATCTGGGTATCAAGCGGATGGATGAATTGCTGGATGAGTATGGTGGGGACACAGTTGCCGCTGCGCTCGACGCGCTTGGGCATCGTGCCGAAGCGTTGATGCGGTCCGAATTGAAAGAGTTGCCTGATGGGCGTTGGGAAGCAGAAGATTTTCTTGATAACGACGGCATCGTTGACGAACCGCTTGCCATCAAAGTCGCGTTAGAGATTAAAGGCGATCAAATGACGCTGGACTTTACAGGGTCCGCCCCACAATGTGCGGGTCCTGTGAATATCGCGCTGCCAACGACGGTCGCAACGGCCTATGTTGCGGTAAAACATATCTTTCCGACCTTGCCCGCAAACGCGGGTGTCATGCGTCCGATTAACGTCATCGTGCCCGAAGGGTCGCTTTTGTCAGCAGAGTTTCCCGCCCCCACGGGCGGCTATACAGAGACGATCTTGCGCATGATTGACGTGGTGTTTTCAGCCTTTGCCAAAGCTGCGCCAACCCGCGTGGTGGCGAATGCCTATGGCACGATCAACGCGCTCTCTATCGCGGGAAAGCGCGCGAATGGGCAGCCTTGGGTAATGTTCAGCTTTTATGGTGGAGGACACGGCGGATCTGTGGAAACCGATGGTTTGAACCATGGCAACGCGCCTATTTCGACGGCGACAATTCCGCCGATGGAGATTCTTGAGGCGGCTTATCCTGTAATGTTTCGCACTTGGGGCTTGCGCGCGGATAGCGGTGGGCACGGCGCACATCGCGGCGGCGTCGGTGCCATCTATGAGATCGAAGTTTTGGAAGAAAACGGTGCCGAAGCTTTCTTGTTCGGCGAGCGTGGAAAGTTCGCTCCTAAAGGTATCGCAGACGGTCAGGACGCAGCGATGAATGTCTTTTCGTATGAACAGGATGACGGCTGGAAAAACCCGCCATTGGTATCGAAAATGCGTGGAATAAAGCTGCGCCAAGGCCAAGGGGTGCGTTTAGAAACCCCTGGCGGCGGTGGCTATGGCCCTGTGTCTGAGCGCGCAGCGCGCGACATCGCGCGTGACGTTGCGCGCGGCTTGGTGAGTGCAGACGCGGCGGACCAGACTTACGGCACAGACTGGCGCGAGGTTGCATCATGAGCAAGCGTATGATCGGTGTCGACGTTGGCGGCACTTTCACAGATGTTTTTGTACTCAACGAGAATGATGGCACCGCCACAGTCGCCAAAGTCCCTACAACGCGGCCGGATCAATCGGGTGGCTTTCTGGATGGGATCAAACGCGAGGTGGATGATCTGCGCGATGTTTCGGTTGTTGTGCACGGCACCACAGCTGGCACCAACGCTTTGTTAGAGCGCAAAGGCGCTAAGACAGGTGTGATCTGCACGAGCGGTCTGCGCGATGTGCTGGAAATGCGCCGTCGGGACAGACCGCGCACTTGGGGGCTTCGCGGGAATTTCGATCCGGTGGTTGATCGACGCAATCGTTTGGAAGTGCCCGAGCGCACATTGGCGGACGGATCGATCCGCACAAAGGTTGATCTGGATGCGGTACGCGCAGCAGCGCAGACGTTACAAAGCGATGGTTGCGAAGCGGTCGCGATCTTGTTTGCGAACGCTTATGCAAACCCTGCAAACGAAGCAGCAGCAGTCGCGCTTGTGCGTGAGATTTGGCCAAACGCGCATGTCTCGGCCAGCCACGAAATTCTACCCGAAATTCGCGAATTCGAGCGCTTTTCCACGACTGCATTGAACGCCTATTTACAGCCGGAAATCTCTGGCTACTTGGGCCGTTTGGAAACCGCGCTGCGCGATGGCGGGTTTGATGGCGAGTTTATGATTGTGCAATCCAATGGCGGCGTGATGGCCGTTGAAACCGCCTGCCAACTGCCTGTGCGCACGGCCTTGTCTGGTCCTGCGGCGGGCGTCATTGCAGCGGGCTATATCGCGGGGTCTGCTGGTTTTGATAATGTGATTACAGGCGACATGGGTGGCACCAGTTTTGACGTGTCGCTAATCCATAACGGACAATCAATTTTATCCCCGCAAACCTCGATTGATTTTGGTATGGTTGTGCGCACACCGATGATCGAGATCACGACAATCGGCGCTGGTGGCGGCTCGATTGCGTGGGTTGATAAGGGCGGTTTGTTGAATATCGGACCGCAAAGCGCAGGCTCGAACCCCGGTCCTGTCGCTTATGGGCTGGGCAATGATCGACCAACGGTCACAGATGCCAATGTGGTTCTGGGGCGCATTGATCCTGACAATCCAATTGGCGGCAAACTGGAACGGCTCGATGTAGAAGCCGCGTCCAATGCGATTGATATTCATGTCGGAACGCCTTTGGGTCTCACAACTTTGCAGGCGGCGGAAGCGATTTTGACAGTGGCCAACAGCCGTATGGCTGGCGCGATCCGGCTTGTTGGAATTGAGCGTGGATTTGACCCGAAACGCTTTGTGTTTATGCCGTTTGGCGGTGGTGGCGCGCTGCATGCTGGGGCGATGCTCGCACAAACGGGCATCGCGCGTGCAATTGTGCCGCGCTATCCTGGTGTGACCTCTGCGATGGGATGTGTGATCGCGGATATGCGGCAGGATTTTGTGCAGACGATCAACACGTTGGTTGCAACGCTGGATGAGGACGCGCTGGCTAGGTTCATGCAATCGCATGTGGATCAAGGCATCACATTGCTCGATGCCTCACGCACCAAGTTTGACAGTCGTGTGCTGAGTTTTGAGTTGGACATGGCCTATATCGGTCAAACTCATACTGTGTCTGTGCCGATCGATGTTGCAGTGACGGGCTCGCGCGTTGTTGTCCCGACAAAAATGCAGATCGAGGCTGCATTTGATGTGGCCTATGAAGCGACTTTCGGGCGGTTACTGAGTGGCGGCGTGCGTCGTATTTTGAACCTTCGCAGTGCGGTAACTGGTAAAAGGCCTAAGTTCGATCTTGCGAGTTTGGCACCCATTGGCGAGGGCAGTGTCGCAGCCGTTTCTCACCGCCGCGTTCATTTCGGCACTCAATGGCATGAAACTGCAATCTATGATCGCCTCAATTTGCCCGTCGGAGCAGTGATCAAAGGTCCCGCAATTCTGACGCAACCCGACACAACCGTGCTGATCGAGCCTGAGCTGCAAGGGCGCGTGGATGCCTTTGGCAATACCATCATTGAACAACAGGAGGGGGCGGTATGAGCGATCCGCGCACTTGGGATCTATCGCGCACGGCTTTGCTGAGCATTGATCTGCAAAATGACTTTATTCATCCCGAGGGAGCCTATGGTCGCGCGGGGCAATCAGCAGCGTCAATTGCGGCTTTGCCTGACAGAGTCGCCCCGCTGGTTGCAGCATTACGGGCGAAAGGCGGGCGATATTTGTCCGCGCAGTTCACGTTGGTTCCTGACCGCGATGGCACACCTTTGATTGCGCCGCATCTCAAAGAGTTACGTCCGTTCCTTGCCAAAGGCGACTTTGCGCCCGGATCGTTTGGCCATAAAGTTGTAGACACTTTGCACCCTGCGGATTTTGTCATCGAAAAGGTTGCGTATTCCGCCTTTTACCAGACGCGACTTGAATACATCATGCGTGCTGTTGGCATCGATAATCTGATCGTTTGCGGCATCGTCACCAATGGCGGCGTAGCGTCTACTTTGCGCGATGCACATTTGCGCAATGTCGAAACGGTAATGCTCAGCGATGGTTGTGCTGCCTTTAAACAAGACGTCCATGACGCCACGCTTTTGTCGCTTGGAACGATCACACATCAGATGACTTGTGCAGATGCGCAGACTTGGCTGGAAGGCGCGCTATGAACTTGAAAACGCGCTTGCAAAGCGACAAGATTTTGATCGCCCCTGGAGTTTATGACGGGTTAAGCGCTGCGCTAGCAACCGATGCTGGCTTTGAGGCGCTTTATCTAAGCGGAGCAGCGGTGGCCTACACCCGCCTTGGTCGGCCAGACATAGGGTTGAGCACGGCAAGTGAAATGGCGGACACGATGGCGTTGATCGCTGATCGCACGCCTTTGCCAGTGATCATCGACGCGGACACGGGGTTTGGAAACGCGCTGAATGCGCAGCGCACCATGCGTGTTTATGAACGCGCAGGGGCGGCGGCGTTGCAACTGGAAGATCAGACCTACCCCAAACGCTGCGGGCACCTTGCGGATAAATCGCTGATTTCGACCTCTGAAATGGCAGGTAAGATTGCCGCAATGGCCGATGCGCGTGCCAGCGAAGAGACGTTAATAATAGCGCGCACAGACGCCATCGCCGTCGAGGGGTTTTCCGCCGCTCTTGATCGCGCCGAAGCTTATGTCGAAGCAGGGGCTGACGTGTTGTTTATCGAGGCCCCGCAAACACGTGCGCAGCTTGAAGCTATTGGGACGCAATTTGGCGCGCGTATACCGCTGTTGGCCAATATGGTTGAAGGCGGTGCAACTCCGATCACAGGTGCTGATGATCTTGAAGAGCAGGGGTTTTCGATTGTGATTTTTCCGGGCGGTATTGTGCGTGCTTTGGCGCGCACGGCTCAGGATTATTACCAAAGTCTGCATAAGAATGGATCGAACAAGCCGTTTGCGGATCGCATGTTCGACTTTGACGGTCTGAACGAAGTGATTGGCACAAAAGAGCAGTTGGAACGCGGTGCGCGCTATGGCTCTGGCGAATGAAGACCTAAAGCGGTTGCTATCGCCGAGCGTTGTCAGCAAACGCGTGGCTATCGCTGCACTTTCAAAACCCCATCGCTGCCCCGTCTTTGCGTGGATCTGAGCCTGCAGCATATCCATCATTGTCTAGACGGCAAATCAGCTGTGCTCCTCCGAAGCCAAACGCGTTGTCTGGTGCTTCGAGCGATATGTCGTGCCCTAGTGCTTGGAGGGCATCGAGCGTCGCTTTAGGCATCGTATCTTCACAGGCGACGTTCAAACCTTGCACAAATCGCCAGCGCGGAGCATCTACCGCCATTTGGGGATCTTGTCCCCAAAGTCGCGTGCGCAGCACCATCTGAACGTGACCTTGTGCCTGCATTGGGCCACCCATAACACCAAAGCTCATGAGGGGTCCGTCCGATCCCATAAGGAACCCAGGAATAATGGTTTGGAAGGGTCGCTTGTTTGGGCCAACCCGATTTTGACTGTTCGGATCCGTCGAAAAACCTGCGCCGCGATTTTGCAATGCAATACCAGTGCCGGGCACAACAACACCGGAACCAAAGCCTGCATAATTCGACTGAATAAAGGACACCATCATGCCGGAACCATCTGCTGTGGTCAGATAAACTGTGCCGCCATTTTTGGGTGCGCCGATGTTGAAATTCTGCGCTTGGCCGAGATCAATCAAAGCGGCACGGCTTGCGAGGTAGCTCTCATCCAATAAGTCTGACGCGGTGACATCGTTCATATAATCGCTGTCAGCCACATAGTTTTCTGCGTCAACGAGTGCGAGTTTCATAGCTTCGATTTGAAGGTGAAATGCGAGAGGGTCATCCGCGTCTAGTTCTCGAATTGAGGTGGTGGACAAAATGCCCAAAGCCATAAGTGCTGCGATGCCCTGACCATTCGGTGGGATTTCATGAAGCTCTACATCGTCAAACTTTTGCGAGATCGTGCCGCACCAATCTGCTTTATGCGCGGCCATGTCCGCCATCGTCAAAGCTGCGCCATGCTGCTTTGCGAAATCGCAAATTGTCTGTGCCAATGTGCCTTTGTAAAATGCTTCGCCTTTGGTGTTCGCAATGAGCTGAAGGGTCTTTGCCAGTGGGAGGTTCGTAAAGCGCTCGCCCGCCTTTGGAGGTGTGCCGTTTGGCAAGAAAGCCTCTGAAAATCCCGGGTACTGGCCGAGCTCAGCGGCTGCGCGTTGCCAAAGCTGGGCGATAACTGGCGTTACAATGAACCCGTTTTGCGCATATGCAATCGCGGGTTCAAAAAGGTCGGCAAACGCGAGTGCGCCAAAACGTTCAGACAAGGACACCCAAGCCGATACTGCACCCGGCACTGTCACGCTTTCCCATCCTCGAAAGGGCATCTCTTTTTGTGCGGCAAAGCGCTCTGGTGTCCAAGCGGCTGGTGAGCGTCCCGAGGCATTGAGACCATGCAGTTCTTTGCCATCCCAAACGATTGCAAACGCGTCGGATCCGACCCCGTTGCCTGTAGGCTCTACGAGCGTGAGGGTGATCGCCGTCGCAATCGCTGCATCAACCGCGTTGCCGCCGCGCTTGAGCATCGCAAGACCGGCTTGAGCAGCCAGCGGATGAGACGTTGCGACCATATTATCCGCGAAAACAGCGGAGCGACGCGATGGGTAGTGATGGTTGGCGCGAAATTCCATGGGGACACTTTCTTTGAGGTTCAGGACAAGGCTATCGCGTGACTATACCGCTGCTACCCCAAAACCCGAATTTTTTCATGGGTTATGACGCGGAAATTGTCTGA
>NZ_MLCB01000094.1 GCF_001890925.1 Planktotalea frisia | reverse complement strand
GTCTTCAAGGTTGGATACATCTTAGCACGCTGTCCAGTTTTGCCGGACCACTTCAGAGCGCCATGCTGACGTTAAACTGTGTATAAGGAATGAATTTATGTGGGTTGTAACTTTGATGGCGGCTTTGATGTTGGGCTCTGCGCTTGGTGCTTTTGGCAGCATGGCAGACACAACGACGGATGACACGAGTGAACCTGAAGAAGATACGATGGAGCCTGATCCCGTCACCCCTTTGCCAGAACCCGCAGAAGAAGAAACGCCTGTCGTGACAGAAGAGCCAGTTGTGGCAGAAGAGCCTGTGGTTGACACCGTCGTTCCAGAAGAGACGCCGGAAGTGGTCGTTGTACCGCCTGTTGTCGGTCTTGCACTGGAGTATAACGGCGACACGACGATCAGCGGGGGTGCAGGCGATGACACGCTTTTGGGTGATCCAGATGATGAGGTCGCCGAAGTGCTTGGCACGACACAGATTGACCTTGGTGCTGGCAATGACCTCGCTCAGGTCAGCTTGGACGCTCTGACGGTGAATGGTGGTGACGGCAACGACACGCTGGAAGGTTTGGCAGGGAATGCGACGCTGAATGGTGGCGTCGGTGACGATGTGCTGTCTGGTAATGAAGAAAGCCTTCTTGAGGGTGAAGCAGGCAATGACAGCATCACAGTAGGGCTCGATTTTCCCTTTGAAGGTGACACAGGCGAGACCACGGTCCTTGCAGGTGACGGCGACGATGTCATCACAATCGAAAGCGGTATTCGTGCGTTCAACGATGAGGGCGAGCTTGTGCGCGCGTCTGGTGGAGCCGGCGCAGATACCTTTACCCTTGAGCTTGAAATCGAAGACGAACCTCTTGTGGTGGACGGTCCGACGACAGCAGAGTCGAGCACAGGCATTCGCATTCTTGATTTCGACGCGGCCGAGGACATCCTTCAGATCGAATTATCGCGCCCAGAAGGTGCCGAGGATCGCGAGCCAAGCGATGTCACCTTCACGCGTGAAGATGGCGAAGCAGAGTTTGGTCCGTTTACCGAAGTCACATTGGTCTTTGATGGCACCGATACGGTCATGCCATTTGAGACATCTTTTTTTGTGCATGGTGCTGATACGCTGACGATCGAGAATATCGTCTTTGTCGAACCTGCCGCTGCGGAAGATACGATGGCAGAAGCCGTAACCTAGCCCGGTGTTAACAAATCTAAGTAGGGTGCGTGTCTGCGCGCCACACCCTCCCACCGCGTTAGTTCCAAGAATAATTAAAACTCACGGACACGCGCTCGTCCTCGGCCATGTTCATCGGCACTTCGTGACGTAGCCAGCTTTCCCAAAGCAGCACATCCCCGACCACAGGTTCGACATAAACAAACGTCTTGAGTTCTTGCCGCGCGTCTTTCAAACGCGTCGGTGACGCCATCAACATCTGACTGCGGGGGTCTTCAAATTTGATCGCGCTGGCATCTTTGGGCATCGAAACATACGTCGTGCCACTGATCACCGAATGAGGATGAATGTGCGATGTGTGGATGCCGCCCTCTGGTAAAATATTGATCCAGATATCCTCAAGCTTTAGTTCACGGCCATCCAGATCAAACTGGGCATCCTCAACAAATGCCGCCACATGCGCATCGAGAGCTTTCACGAGGTCCGCAAAGATTGGAAAGCGCCACGGCAGATCACTGAGCGACGCATAAGATGTGTAGCCCGGAAAATCATTGTCTTCGCACCACTGCTGCCCCGCTTCATCGTCACTCGCAATCGCGAAACAGGACGCTTCAAGCTCTTCGGCGGAAATTACGGCGTGCTCGGATAACGCCGCGCGGTACAAGCGGGTCACAAAGAGAGAATCGATTTGGGGCATAGCCACCTCCGTTAGCGCTTGGCGCAGGTTGGAGCGTGTTTAGCCCAACACGCCCAACTCATTCAATGCTGTGATTTAAGGGGCCAACTCGCAGGTACGGATATGGTCATGCCTGATCTATCTGGGCAGGTGAGAGCCCAGTATTTTTGGCGCGCTCAGCACAATTGAGCAACAAACATGAGTGCTTGATTTACCTTTGCTCTGGTCACTTGCGAAAAATTCGCGCATCTTCGCGCGCAAGAACTGGGGAGACAACATCAATGACACTGAACCGTGTATTCATCTTGACGGCACTACCTTTGCTTGCGGCATGCCAAGACATCAGCACCGCCGGCGGCAGCGTGCCAAGTCCGTTTATCGCTGAAGTGCCGGAAAGCATCCTAGAGATCGCAGCACCGGGCCAGAACCTGAATGCATTGCTTATTGATCCTGTCGATGGCTGCTACACCTATCAGCACGTTGGACCAGTCGAGAACACGATGCTGCCTCTACGTGCAAGCAATGGTCGCCCAATCTGCACGCGCGTTGACGCTTAATTTTTGATTTTTTATGAGTTCAGTGAAAAGCCTCCCCATTTTATTGAGGGAGGCTTTTGAAGTTTTAGGTGCGCGCTGTCACATGCTCTTCGGCGGCATGCAGATGCGCGCTAACGCCTGTTGAGACGTTGTCATACAGCCCGTTGATATGCGCCATGACCATGCGCACACAGCCAGAACTCGCACGCCCACCGATGGAGCGTGGATTCGGCGATCCATGAATACGCAGATAAGTGTCGCGATTGCCCACAAAAAGATAAAGCGCGCGCGAACCGAGTGGGTTTGATGGACCAGCATTCATGCCGTCTTCGTGCTGCTTGTATTGATCCGGCTCTCGCTCGATCATCGCAGGCGTTGGTGTCCAAGTGGGCCATTTTGTTTTGCGTTTGATCGTGTAAACGCCCGGCTCATATAGGTTGCCCTTTGCAATTGCCACGCCGTAGCGCATCGCTGTTCCGCCCTCTTCAATATGATAAAGGTAGCGCGCAACGGCATCTACGTGGATATCGCCCGGTTTCAAACCAGCGTTCGCTTGAACCCGCTGCGGTAGGAAACGACGGTGCAAGCCCCAAGGGTTCGACGTCGCGGGGTCGTAATCCGCGGGTGTGATCCGCGCATCCCAAGCATCCCAGTTGGATTTGTCCGACGTCGGGCGTGCGCTGGCAATTGTGCTGACAATCGGCTGCGAGAACAGCGCGGCTGCGGAAACTGTGAAATGGCGACGGGTGAGCATTACAGTGCACTCCTATGGGGCGGAAATTTTCAACTATGATTTATTATACACAGAGTCCTCGAGCACCCGACTTTTGACGGGTTGACGTCTGACCGTAGAACGATTCAGCTAACCGCATGATCCG
>NZ_MLCB01000093.1 GCF_001890925.1 Planktotalea frisia | reverse complement strand
GGCTTTAGCAAGCTACTTCAGTTCAGGGAGGCTGAGGGTCACTGCAACGTGCCCATACACTTTAAGCTTGGTGGCTACGGACTTGGAAATTGGGTTCGAACTCAAAGAAGCAGGACAGACCGGCTATCCCCTGAACGTAAGCAGAGACTCGATGACATTGGCTTCATTTGGGACCCTCTTATCGTGGCTTGGGAAGAAGGATTCAACAAGCTGCTTGAGTTCAAGGAGCGTGAGGGGGATTGTAGGGTTCCAAATAAACACAAAGAAGGGGGCTTTAATCTTGGGAGTTGGGTAGGCACTCAAAGAAGAAACAAAGACAGCATCTCCCCTGAACGTAAACAACGATTAGGCGAAACAGGGTTTGTTTGGGGCCAATTAGCTAAGGCTTGGGAGGAAGGATTCAACAAGCTGCTTCAGTTCAAGGAGGCCAACGGGCACTGCAGAGTGCCTAATCTCTTTAAGCTGGATGGGTTTAACCTTGGGAGTTGGGTAGGTGTCCAAAGAAGAAACAAAGACAGCTTATCTTCTGAACAGAAGCAGAGATTAGATGCCTTAGGCTTTATTTGGGACGCATATACTGAGAAGTGGGAAGAAGGCTTTAGTAAGCTTCAGCAGTTCAAGGAGCGTGAGGGGGATTGCAGAGTGCCACGAGCTTATCAACTCGACGGCTTTCGTCTTGGCCGGTGGGTTGGAGTACAAAGAAACACCAAAGACAGCATGTCCCCTGAACGTAGACAGAGACTAGATGACATTGGCTTTGTCTGGGACACTTTGACTGAAGCTTGGGAAGAAGGATTCAGTAAGCTGTCTCAGTTCAAGGAAGCTGAAGGTCACTGCAGAGTGCGTTTGAGAGCGACGATTTCGGGGTTTAACCTTGGTAAATGGGTGAGCTGGCAACGAACAACCAAAGACAGCATGTCCGCTGAACGTAGACAGAGATTGGATGACATAGGCTTTGTCTGGGATGCCTCGAAAGGCAAAACCTAATGGCAATCCAGACCCTCTCGTTCATCTCACTCATCCTACGTCCATACGTAAAGCAGCCCATCAGCACAGACGGATGGAAGCATCTGTTTGCTCAGGTTGATCCCTACCGTAACTTTGATGGAGAACTCATGGCTTTCGGTACGATGTCTGGTCAGGACATGGATAGGATCCTCCACGATCTAATCTCGTTTGGCTACGTTGGCCCAGATCAAGGCGATAAGTCTGACATGATCGTATCAGACATGTTTATGGGTGCAGATAACTTACCGTCTTGGATTGAGCTTGTTGATGTAACGTTCTTCGGTGAGGACCAACCACCAGTCAAAGCATGGAAGATGAAGAACTCTGGTGTGAACGATCTCATCAACTTTGAGGCTAACCTTAGTCTACCAAGGAAAGGCTATCAGTGCGACTGGCCTCCTCTGATTGGTAAGATTGGGGGTTAAGCTGATGATGGACATGATACGATGCTGAAGTACTTCGTAATCCTGACATTGCTTGTCCCTGCCCATACCTATGCTGAGACGACAGAAAACATCCTCCAATTCATCTTGGACGACTACCAAGCCGAATGCTTAGCTGCCCAACAGGAGTCGATGGGAGTTGTGTCAGAGGCTGAAGAACTCAGTGCCGTTAAAATAACGCTTGATGAGAGCAGTATTTACAACATCGACATCACTGCTGACGGCAAGGAAGCAACGGTCCTCTATGCTAATCCTCGTTGTCCGCAGATTGGCTCAGGATGGTGCGGTTCAAGCGGTTGCACATCTTATGTAATCGTAGACGGGATCAGCTTTCAGACAGAGGGGTTTAAGCCTGTGTCAGTTGCCGTCAGTGAAGACAGTGTCGTTGTCATTGTTCCACGTTCAGGTGGTGCATGTGTTAACACCAACGGTCAAACACCATCCAGTAACGTAAATTGTTATGAAGTGGCCGTTTGGGATGATTACGCAAAGACATTCAACAGCATTGGGTCAGGTGAGCCAGTCTTCAAACTAAGTGATTTCATGCCATGACTGATATGGATAACTACCTGCACCCTGCCAATGCCCATAAGCAAAGATGCCCTAGATGTCAGTCACCGCTGAACACAGTGGTCGTACACGGGCATGAGCAGTGTGTCGTCTGTAAGTCTAATATCTTTGAGTGCTGCTCAGGGGATACGTGTGAGACAGATCATAACCTGAGTGTTGGGTATAAGAGAGGGTGAAGTGTGACAGAGAAGAAGATGAGAGCAAAATTATCGTTCCTAGCTGTTTCATTAGTGGTTATAGCAAGCCTTGCTCAAGCACAGGTATCAGATGAGAAAGTTATTTCACTCAAATGTGCGTTGTCGAACGGGGTAATCAAACAATATCGGGTAAGTCCAAACGCAAATGAGGTAGAACATTTTAGCCATAAGTTTAGTCAAACTTGCCGATTAAAAAGTACTGATTTGGTCTATGATTGGACCTGCGATAAAACTGAAACAGTGTGGGCAAGCGTCGGGAGAGTAGATAGATACACAGGGCAGTTCGAGACTGAGTGGGGTATCCCACCTTTTGGCCAGTACTCTAAGGACAATTTGTTCTTCACTGGGGTATGTGAGCAGGTCAATGAAAAACAGAAGTTTTGATTTTGCAGAAACAACGTCTGAAACACCCTCATTCCTTAAATAAGGGATAGTCTTCTGGAGTTTATGGCCCTTCTCACAAAACAGGGCTGTAGCAAATCAAGGAACTTACCTGAAATGAACAACCGACAAGCAGTTTTAGCCGTGGTTCTGATCAGGGCGGTTAGCTCCATAATGATATTGACCTCGGAAAATAGTAGCTTCACCAACTCTTTTCGTGCCATACACCACGGTCACACAGTCTCTAACCAAGCACTCCACTGAGTAATGCAGCTTCTCTAGGCTATCCCTTTTTACCCTACGCTTTCTCTTACCCGTTTCTAACCAAACATGTTCCTGTATTTCATGCACAAGCTGATCCACGATCTGGTAGAACTTCTGATACCTCCTGTCTCTCCATGTAAGGTCAGTATCATTTGATAAGGTATCTTTGGTTGGGATAGCTTTTATCATGTATATTCCTATTAGGGCACTACTCGGTAAGGCTCTGCTATGAGGGAGGGGTGGGGTAATGTTACTGCATACTAGTATCACTTAGAAAGTACTTCATTTAGGCCTGCATGTGAATCCTTCAGTGACAATAAACATGCACGCAGTCGATCTCCCCTCCGATCTCACAAAACAGTCAAGCTAGGCCTAAACGCCCTGCATTCAGCTAGGTTTACAGTTCCTCA
>NZ_MLCB01000092.1 GCF_001890925.1 Planktotalea frisia | reverse complement strand
GTCTTCAAGGTTGGATACATCTTAGCACGCTGTCCAGTTTTGCCGGACCACTTCAGACAATGGCCTAGCTGGATCATCTTTTCTCAACCCCGCAAGGTGGTGAGACACCAACCTTCGCGCTGAAGGCAGCTGCAAAACCTGAAAATATTAATTTCAGGCGCCTTTGATCGCGACAAATATTGCGGAAAAAGTGGCGGAACCGCACGCAACCGTTCTGGTTTTGATTCCCGAGGACCTGTATGTACAGGTGGGTGCCAGGTAAGTGGACCAGGGTCCAAACAGAGCCAGCTCCCTAGGAAATGCTTAAGGCCACTGGAATGCTACCGTAAAACAAGAAGGGCAGAAACCGCCACTGTTTAATGTAGGGGGTCGCACTCGGCTCTACAAGGGGCGCGTGCCCAAACAGAAGACTTGATTTTGTTCTTACTTTGTTCGTAATCTGCACGGATGAATGAAACCAGCCATATCCTTGATGCTAATATGATGCCCGGTCAGTTGCTCGCACGCGGTGTGTGTCGGCATATGGCCACTCAGGGCTTTGTTTGTATTGAGGAATTTACACCTGCCAAAGGGCTAAGGGTGGATGTCATCGCGCTCGGCCAAAAGGGGGAGTTGTGGGTGATAGAATGTAAATCCAGCAAAGCAGACTTCCAAACGGATAAGAAATGGGAAGGCTATTTGGAGTGGTGTGATCGCTATTTCTGGGCTGTGGATATGGATTTTCCAACCGATCTGCTCCCTGAGGGCACAGGGCTGATGATCGGTGACAGCTATGCCGCGGAAATTATCTGCATGGCACCAGAGAGCAAACTCGCACCTGCGCGGCGCAAAGTTATAATTCAGAAATTCGCAATGAACGCGGCGCGCAGGCTGCATGCGCTGCGTGACCCAATGGCGCGCGTTTGGGGCTAAAGGAGACACGACAATGATGGTGAAATTTTACTACCCAGATGGCGATTGGTGCTATCGTGCGATCCAAACAGTGCACGCGATTTATCACAATCCAGAGGGCAAACTGATTGCACGCGCTGAAAAGAGCGATCGCAACGGGTACTATGAGTTTGAAATAACCGAGTTCGAAATGATCGGACCCGGCACACGGCACAGTTAGCGGCTTACTTGCGGGCCATGTTGCGGGCACGCGATGCCGCTGCCCGAATTTCTTCGGCAATTTCGTCGGCTTCTTCTGGGTCGAAATCCATCGGGATTTCAATGCCGTCGCCTTCTATAAAGATACGCACCATGCCTTCATCGGTTGGGCCTATCTGCATGTTCGCTTCGATATCGCGCTCGGTGTTAATACCCATGGTGTGCATCCTTTAACATTACCCCACTCGGCTACTGAAAAACCCCTTGCTCTGCAAGGTGAACTGTCCTTCACTCGCTCTATGTTCGATATCAAATTGTCCCCATATACCGCTGCAGATCACGATTGGTTGGTGCAGCAACATCAAACGCTCTACACACTTAACGATGGCTTTGATGACAGCTTTGGGCCTTTGGTGGATGATATTCTGAGCGAATTCGAGCTCCATGCCGATCCAAGTTGCGAAACAGGATGGATCGCGCGGGATGCCGATCAACGTCTGGGAAGCATATTTTGCGTCAAAGTCGACGATCAAACTGCAAAACTACGCTTGTTCTTGCTGTTGCCAGAGGCGCGGGGCAGAGGACTTGGCAAGCTTTTGCTGTCCAAATGTATGACCTTCGCGAAAGAGTGTGGCTACAAGCGCATGTCGCTTTGGACCCATGAAAGCCACACCGCCGCGTGCGCGCTTTATGCAAAGACAGGCTGGCGCTGTGTTTCGTCTAAGCCTGTTGTATCTTTCGGTGTTCCCCTGATCGAGCAACAATGGGAAATCACCCTTTAGACCTCGAAAAGGGTCTTGCAATCGAACTTTGCTAAAGTTACATCGCCTGTGTGTGCCGCCTTAGCTCAGTTGGTTAGAGCACTGGTTTGTGGAACCAGGGGTCCCCCGTTCAAGCCGGGGAGGCGGTACCATTATCTCCCGCTTTGCACATCTAACACTTTGAAATAAAGTGCCATAGAGTTGCGTGCGAAACCGGAAGCAAAATTTTGACATCCAGCGAACGATCCATCCCGACCCTAGACGATGTGGCGAAAGCCGCAGGCGTGTCTACGGCAACCGTTTCACGATGTCTAAACAGCCCTGATCGCGTCGTTGAGCGCACGCGCACGCGCGTCATGGCCGCGGTTGAAGAGCTGGGCTACACGCCAAACTTTGGTGCGCGGGTCATGGCCGCGAAGCGCACATTCACCATCGGTGCGATCATTCCGACCATGGAAAATGCGATCTTTGCCAGAGGGTTACAAGCCTTTCAGGAGGAACTCCATGCGCGCGGTTACACGCTTTTGGTGTCCAGTTCTGCCTACCAGCCGAAGGTCGAAGAAGAGCAAATCCGGGCGCTTATCGCGCGCGGTGCGGATGGGTTATTGCTTATCGGATATGACCGCGATGCGTCCGTCTATGAATATCTGGAACGCCAACAGGTGCCTGCGCTGATCGCTTGGGCTTTTTCTGAGACGCACAAACGCCCCGCGATTGGCTTTGACAACCGCGCCTCTATGCGCATGCTTGCCGAGAATGTGATCGCACATGGACATCGCAAGATTGGTGTCATTTCGGCACTGACCAAGGGCAACGACCGCGCCGCACAACGCTTGCTCGGGATCAAAGACGCTCTCACTCAGGCTCAGCTTGACGCAGATGCGCTTCCAATCATCGAAACGCCCTACGAGATCGAAAACGGCGGCACCGCACTGGCACAACTCATGAATGAAAATCCAGATTTGACAGCAGTGATGTGCGGCAATGACGTTCTTGGGGTGGGTGCTTTGCTACGCGCCAAGCAGATGGGAATTAATGTGCCGAGCGCGCTTTCTATTACGGGTTTCGACGACATTGAGCTCGCGCGTATCGTTTCACCGCAACTGACCACCGTGCACGTCCCGCACCGCCAAATGGGCCAGCAAGCGGCTATCGAGTTGACTGCTTTGGTCGAGAAAACGAGTGCAGGCAAATCAGTTGAATTGGCAAGTCACGTCGTACTTCGCGAATCCTTGGGTGCCCCTGCAATCCCGATCTAAAAGCGCAGCGTATACATACACCCCGCACCCGTTGCGACCGCGTCACCCGCATCGACCACTCCGCCAAAACGGTTGTCGTACAACTCTTTCGCGAGTCCCGCTGTGATCGCTGCTGCGCATCCGCTTAGGGCGCTTTGTGTCTGTGATGTTGCGTATTTAGAGGCTGCTGCCCCAGCGACAAAGTGCAAGGTTTTGACCTGCCCCCCTAGGCTCCCTCATTCATAACGAGAGTTTGCGGGTTTGGATTTCATATTCTTTAT